>JAFLRW010000057.1 GCA_022511285.1 Duncaniella sp. | reverse complement strand
GTTGTCAATGAAGTAGACCTGCATGCGCGACGGCAGCAGTGTGGCCACTTGAATAATCAGCGGATGGTCATTATCATCAATGACCAGGTTCAAACCGGAAAGACGTATTACCTCATGGAGCTGATTGCGCCGCTCGTTGATACAAGCGTAGCGGGGGGTGAATATGCGGACTTCAAATTCCTTACCGTGAATCCCTTGCGGGATATTGCGGCCAAGGAGTGACATTGTGGTGTCAGGCACGTAAGGTGACACCTCTTGAGATATGAAAAGGACTTTTTTTGCCTCCATTTATTGGGTGATGAGAGTATAGTTGAAATTAAACTCCACCCCTTTTGGAAAAGGGATAGGAAAAGCGATGCAAAATTACAAAAAATCTCTCAATTATCCCCTATTACAACCTTGATTTTCGCAAGATTATCTCACAAATTCACTCGATTTAACACTATTGAGGCGATTCTTCATCGGCCGACGGAACAAAATTGTTGAGGCGCAACAGGCGGGAGGGAATGGAGTGAATGAAGAATTCCCGAATCTCTTTTCGACGAGAGGATGGAAAGTAAAGCTCCACTTTGGAATCATCACTATAAAAACTGCTGATGGCCACCGGGACCACATCTGACGAGGAGTGCCGGGCGACTGCAATGTCAATTATAGACTTGCCATGTTCATTCAGATGTCTTTCTACGCTCAAAACACCGCGTGAGATGATTTCGCCATCCTCAATTAGAAGCCCTCCATTAATCACTGCCGTATCGTCGCCAACAAGCCGGTAGGCATAATACCGGGCATAAGTGAGCTGCAAATCCCTATAAAATGTTGATGCGAAATAGATAGCCCCCGAGAATAGCCCCAGAACGACAAGCGAAAGCCGTAAGGCTCTCCAGCAGCCGCCAAGCCTATCCACACTTATGGCCGCACAGCAGGGTATCAACCAAAAGAATGGAATATAACGTGCCCACCACGACTGCTCAAACACGAAACAAGCCCCAAACGCCCATAGGGCCGCATAGGAATAAATAGGCTTGATGCGTCGTGTCATCGTCCCGGCGACAAGCACTCCCCCCGCAATGATGAGCATAATACTCCCCGCCGGACCAAATCCACCGGCTCCGGGGGCTACCGCCGGCATAGTCACACTGAAAAGCGAACGCCAGAAATTATAGAAACGGTTGTGACCTCTGAAAACTTCCGGAGTGTTGCCGGTCATAATATCTATTGCTCCTTCTCCCATCAGCGGATAGCAGGGATGCCCGGCGTGAAGATAGTTGGTGATATAAGGGTGGTAACAGAGCATTGTCACGGCAGCCAAGGCTGCCACAAAGGCAGTAACGCCCACACGCATTGCCACAGCGCGACGGCCGCTAAGCGTCTGCCACAACATTATAGCTCCGACAGTGACTCCGCAATAGAAAAAAGCTGTAAACTTGACTGCTGCGGCCATCACTATCACAGCCCCGGCAGCAAGACACTGACGGAGGCTGAAAGAGGCAGGAGCATATCCGCATACCGCCACAAGTAACAGCATCATATAGTAGCCCGCAAAGTCATTATAATAGGTCAGACATTGCCCCATCCCGACAGGATTAGCCACAAGGAGCAGCGACAGCATCACTATTGACATTCTCGACCTCCCCACTGCGCGTCTGACCATCACGGCATAGACTACAAAGTAAGTGCCGGCAAGGAGCAAAAGATTGACGAGTTTGCCGCTTTCAATGCGCCCGGTGCATCGTGCCACCACTGCGGCCATTATCTCAATCCCTTTGGCATAGTGAGCCACAAGGAGTTCAAGGTCAGGGTCGGCGGAGCCGGCTATGTAGGTGGTAAAAGGATTCCAACCATTGAGAATATGCACTATCATCTCCTGGTGATATATTATGCCGTCGCTACTTGAATCGTCAAGCAGTGTAGCCACCACGAGCGACACTGCTACCGTGAGAAGTCCGATGACAATAGCCTTCTGAGCGTCACGCCTGTCAACCATCAGCCTGACAGCAATGCCGCCACTCACTAACGCAAACGGGAACAACCACGGTTTGACCGACTCTCCACAAGCGAACAGAAACACGGCGCCTGCATAACAGCAGACCAACACCGTCAGCAGATAGCACCCGATGGCAAGAGGATAGAGACCATCTTCGGCTCCACGCCCCGCCACATTAGTCTTAATATTTTCAGCAGTGTCTTTCATTTAATTATTCCGGCGGACTATGCCGTTGACAAAGTTAGTGAGTTTTTTCCTTATTGCTACAATACAATTCTCAACATTTTGAAAAAATGGATTGATATGGAGGGAAAAAGTGTGTATCTTTGCCGTATGTTTATATCATCTTACTTTCCGAAACCTATGAATATCTTTACATTCGGCATAAAAGCGTTAATATCAAGCGCTATAGTTGTCGCAACCGCCTGCAGCGACGAAAAACCGTCTATTCCATCCGCTCCGGACTCCGCCGATCCTGCTCCGGAGACCACTTTCGCCAAGGGCGCAGATGTGAGCTGGCTGACAAAGCTTGAAAGCGAAGGTTATAAGTTTTTCACCACCTCCGGCAAGCAAAAAGAGCTGATGAGTCTGCTGCGCGATGATTGTGGAGTCAATGCAATCCGACTGCGTGTGTGGGTCAATCCTGTCGATGGATGGAACGGTATCGATGATGTAATGGTCAAAGCCCGCCGGGCAAAGGCGCTCGGGCTGCGACTGATGATTGACTTTCATCTCTCTGACACATGGGCCGATCCGGGACATCAGTCCACACCGGCCGCCTGGAGCTCTCTGACTCTGCAGGAACTTGAGAAGGCTGTCGATGCCCACATCAGTGAAATGCTCACCCGGCTGAAGGCTGAGGATATCTCCGCCGAGTGGGTGCAGGTAGGGAATGAGACCACTCAAGGCATGTTGTGGCCCGTCGGGAGGGACTCCAATCCATATAATTTTGCCGGATTAGTCAATGCCGGGTATGATGCAGTCAAAAAGGTAATGCCCGAGGCCAAAGTGATAGTGCACATTGACAAAGGGAACGACCTCTGGCGCTATGACCACATCCTCGGCATTCTCAATACCAACGGCGGGAAATATGATATGGTGGGAATGTCGCTCTACCCGGAAGAATCCACCTGGATAAAAGATGTGGATGATATGGTGGCCAACATTCACACTATCCATACTCGCTACAACAAGTCGGTGATGCTCTGCGAAGTGGGTATGCGCTATAATCTCCCTACTGCCACCGAGGCTATGATTGCACGCATCCGAACCTCCACCGAGCATCTCGGATATATGGAAGGGATTTTCTACTGGGAACCGGAAGCCCCCGCCGGATATAACGGAGGCTACGACAAGGGATGTTTCGTGAACGGCACTCCCACGTCGGCGCTCAACTCTTTTAAAAACTAAACACCTCATCATACGGTTATGAACAAACATTTCCAACATATCATAGCGGCTCTCGCCGTTGCGGCGGCAGTGCAGGCATCGGCACAGCGCACTGTCACCACCCTCAACGACGGCTGGCAATTTATCAAGGGTGTTCCGACGCCCGAATCAGAATGGGAGTCAGTCCGAGTGCCTCACGACTGGGCTATCTACGGGCCTTTTAATCGCAACAATGACATTCAGACTGTGGCCGTGGAGCAAAACGGAGAGAAGGAACGCTCCGAAAAGACGGGACGCACCGGCGGTCTGCCATTCATAGGCAAAGGAAACTACCGCACCACCTTTGAGGTGACGGACACTGCCGGAAGAGCCGTCACATTACTCTTCGACGGAGCCATGAGCAATGCCCGCGTAAGGGTCAACGGCAAAGAAGTGGCTTTCTGGCCCTATGGATACAATTCATTTTACGTCCAACTTGGCTCCGAACTGAGACCGGGCGAGAATCTCCTTGAGGTCTCTCTTGAGAATTTCGAGCAGGCCTCCAGATGGTATCCCGGCGCAGGACTATATCGAAACGTCCACATCATCAACACCGACCGCATTCATATTCCGGTGTGGGGCACACACATTATCACACCGCGAGTAGGAAAGGACTATGCTTCGGTGCACCTGGAAATGGAAATCGTCGGAGCAAAGAAGAAAGAGCCGGTGACAGTGCAGACCTTAATCCTTGACCCTGAAGGAGAAGTTGTGGCCTCCAACAGTTCAGTCTGCTATATCCACGGCCAAAATTTCGCACAAAACTTTCTTATCGACACCCCGCAACTTTGGAGCCCCGACTCCCCTGCCCTATACACAGCCCGCATCACTTTAAGCATTGACGGGCACGAAGTGGACAGCTACGACACCCGATTCGGTATCCGCAAAATTGAATATATCCCCGAAAAAGGGTTCTATCTCAACGATGAGCCCACGAAATTCCGCGGTGTGTGCAACCATCACGACCTTGGACCGCTTGGAGCCGCCGTCAATCGCTCTGCCATCCGTCATCAGCTGGAACTACTGAAGGATATGGGGGTTAATGCCATCCGCACCTCTCACAATATGCCGGCACCTGAGCTTGTGGAGCTTTGCGATGAAATGGGCATTATGCTGATGATTGAACCGTTTGACGATTGGGGCTTCCGCCCGAAATCGCCCAACGGCTACGGGTCATATTTCAACGACTGGGCCGAAAAGGATGTCACCAACATGGTGAAACACTATCGCAATGCCCCCTCCGTGGTGATGTGGAGCACCGGCAACGAAGTTCCTTCGCAATGGGGGCCTGACGGTGTGGGCGAATTGGTTATGCTCCAGAGTCTCATCCACTGCCTCGACCCGACACGCCCCTGCACCAACGGAATGGACCAGATTAAATCTGTCCTCGACAACGGATTTGCTTCCACCGTTGATATTCCCGGATTCAATTACAAACCGCAACACTACGAACGAGCCTACTCTCTATTGCCGCAAAAACTGATTCTCGGCACTGAGACAGCCTCGACGGTCAGTTCGCGCGGTGTCTACCATTTTCCGGTGACGTTCAGCGAGCGAAATGTGGCGATGCACCCCGACCATCAAAGCAATTCATACGACAACGAGACTTGCGCCTGGAGCAACACTCCTGACATAGACTTAGCCCGTGACGAGGACTTGCCTTGGGTGATGGGGCAGTTTGTGTGGACCGGATTTGACTACTTGGGAGAGCCATCACCTTACGACACCGATGCCTGGCCAAGCCATAGCTCCGTGTTTGGCATCATTGACCTTGCATCACTTCCGAAAGACCGCTTCTACCTCTATCGCTCGCAATGGAACAAACAGGACACCACCCTACATATCCTCCCCCACTGGAACTGGCCTGGCCGCGAGGAACTGGTGACTCCGGTGTTTGTATACACCTCCCTACCCAAAGCCGAACTTTTCATAAACGGGCGCTCGCAGGGGATACGGGAGAAGAACGATTCCACTCTTCAGAACCGCTTTCGACTGATGTGGCAAGAGACCATCTACGAGCCTGGAGAAGTAAAGGTGGTGGGATATGACGATAACGGCACAGCTGTCAGCACCGCCATAGTGCGCACGGCCGGCAAGCCGCATCACCTTGTTGTGACACCCAGCCGCTCAAAGATTGCCGCCAACGGTGATGAGCTGGTCTACTTCACCATACAAGTGGCCGACAGAGAGGGCAACATTGTGCCCACCGACTCTCGAACCGTCAGATTCAAAGTGGAAGGAGCCGGGACATTCGAGGCCACAGCCAACGGAGATCCGACATCGCTCCGCCCGTTTCAGCAGCCGGAAATGGACCTTTTCAGCGGCGCGGCCACGGCCATCGCACGAAGCGCCAAGGAGCCTGGGCTGCTGATATTTACAGCTTCAGCCAAGGGAGTACGCCCGGCCAAGGCAATCATAGAAGTCAGATAACTCTATTATAGGACCGAGCTTTTTACTGCATATGTTCAATTGATTGTGCTTCAAAGGGCTGATAAGTCGGAATAAATCACTACCTTTGTGGCCATGCTCGGATTTTTGTCCAAACCATATAGACTCGGCATTGTCCTCAGCGGGGGCGGTGCGCGCGGATTTGCCCACTGCGGCGCACTGCAAGCGCTTGAAGAGATGGGCATTAAGCCCGATATTATGGCCGGCGTCAGCGCCGGCTCGGTGGTCACCGCAATGTATGCCTCAGGGATGCGGCCTATGGAGATTCTCAATCTGTTTGCAAATGCCAAATTTTCAGACTTTGCCGAACTTGGTGTGCCTCGCGACGGATTCTTCTCTATGGACGGATTCCGCCGTATGCTTAGGGCCGCTATCCCCTATCGCGACATCTCCCAGCTCCCACTCCCGGTGAAAATCTGCGCCACCAATCTCAACGACAGCAGCAAGGTGGCCTTCAGCGAGGGGGATATAGCTGACTGTGTGGCCGCGTCCTGCAGCATTCCGATAGTGTTCAAGCCGATTAAAATCAATGGGGTGACCTATGTTGACGGCGGTGTTACTGCCAATCTCCCCGCTTGGGCGCTCAGAGACTCCTGCAAATATCTCATAGGCATCAACTGCTCCCCTATGCCTGAGCACGGGCCGGCACATACCATCATAGACATAGCCCGCCACACCTACGATATGCTTGTGAAACTCAACTCCGTGCCGCAGATGGAGCTGTGCGACCTTGCCATCAGCATCAACGACATAGCCGACTATAAAGTATTCAATCTCAGTCACATACAGAGAGTCTATCAAGTAGGCTACGACGAAACAATCCGAGCTCTCCTGAATGCGGGATTCACCCCCCGACAGAAAAAGTGACCTTTTAATTCCATCACTCACACATCCAATCAAAGTATGGATTCAAAACCAATCATCTATCAGTTGCTTCCCCGTCTCTTCACCAACACCTGCGAGGCCTGTGTGCCTAACGGGACTATTGAACAGAACGGAGTGGGAAAGATGAACGACATCACACCCCGTGTGCTCGCGGCCATCAAAGAGCTCGGCATCACCCATATATGGTACACCGGCATTATCGAGCACGCCACCAAAACCGACTATACCGACCGAGGCATAAAGCCGGCCGACAACCCCTATGTTGTGAAAGGTCAGGCAGGCTCCCCATACGCAATCAAAGATTATTACGATGTTGACCCCGACCTGGCCGTCAGTGTCCCCGACCGTATGGCAGAATTCGAAGCACTCGTGGACCGCACTCACGATGCCGGAATGAAAATGATTATTGACTTTGTGCCTAATCACACTGCCCGCCGCTACCACTCAGACTCAGCGCCGACCGGAATTGAAGACTTCGGAGCCACCGATGACTCCAATATGTTTTTCTCCCCCTCAAATAATTATTATTACATCACCCGCCAACTCTTTGCTCCTTCTATCGACCTCGGCGTGGGGAAGAAAGCCTATGTTGAATTTCCGGCCAAAGCCACGGGCGACGACTGCTTCACAGCCTTTCCCACGTCAGGAAACTGGTATGAGACCGTAAAACTTAATTACGGACGCGATCCCCACGACGGCTCGGGCCACTTCAACCCAATCCCCGACACCTGGTTCAAGATGCTCAACATACTGCGCTTCTGGGCTTCAAAGGGTGTCGATGCCTTCCGCTGCGACATGGCCCATATGGTGCCAATCGAGTTCTGGCAGTGGGCTATTGCCAATGTCAAGGACCGCTATCCCCACATCAAATTCATAGCCGAGATTTATGACGTAGGTCTCTACCGTGACTTCATTTTCACCGGTGGATTTGACTTCCTCTACGACAAAGTAAACCTCTACGATTCACTCCGCGCCATCCAGACCGCCAACCATTCCGCAGCCACCATTACAAGCTGCTGGCAGACCGTGGAGGGGATACAAAGCAATATGCTTAACTTCCTTGAGAATCACGACGAGCAGCGTTTCGGTTCGAAATTCTATGCCGGCGACCCCGGCAAGGTGGTCCCCTCACTCGTGGTGAGTGCTATGCTCTCCACCGGGCCGATGATGATCTATGCCGGTCAGGAGTTAGGCGAACAGGCCACAGACTCCGAGGGTTTTAGCGGCTATGACGGGCGCACCAGTATTTTTGACTATTGGAGTGTGGCCACCTTGCGCCGATGGTATAACGACGGCAACCCCGACAACTCGCAGCTCACTCCGCGCGAACGGTGGCTCAGAGCAAAGTATGCCACCATTCTGAGCCTGTGTAATAAGGAGAAGACCATCTGCGAGGGGCGCTTCTACGATCTGATGTATGTCAACTATCAGAATCCCTCGCTCAATCCCCACCGCCAGTATGTGTTTATGCGCTCGGGCTTCGGCGAGACCCTCGTCATTGCGGTCAACTTTGCCGACTCCACTTGCGACCTTGCCATCAACATCCCTCGCCACGCCCTTGAGATGCTCAACATTCCTGAGGGAAAAGTGATGGCGCGGGAGCTGCTCGGAGGCGATACAGATTGTAAGACCGTTTCCTCTACCAAACCCTTTACGGCAATGATTCCCCCCTATGAGGCCGTGATATGGAAATTCAGCCACGCTGACATAGAGCAGGCTGAAGAGTAAGGCTTCACACACAACACTACAAAACAGTCACCCCCGCATCCATAATCGGAGCGGGGGTGATTTCATATCAGAAGTTTGTCTGAGTTATCAGATACCTTGGAGTTTGAAGGTGATGGGGAGAGTGTACCACACGTTTACAGCGTGGCCATTCATTTTGCCGGGGACAAATTTGGGAAGTGATTTCACAACACGAACAGCCTCTTTGTCGAGGTCGGGGTCCTTGCCGCGAACCACCTTAACTTCACCCACTGAACCGGTCTTGGTGACAACGAATTGCACCACGACACGACCTTGGATGTTGTTCTCGGCAGCCATCGGAGGATAGCGGAGATTGTCAGCCACATATTTGAGGAGGGCGGCATCGCCACCGGGGAACTGTGGCATCTGCTCCACTGTCTGGAACACCTTATTGTCATCAACAGGCTCCGGCTTCTTTTCCTCGACGATAACCTCTTCTTTGTGCTCGCGGACCACGTTGAGGTCGTCAGTACCCTTATCAAAGTCAGTGGTACCCACGGCTGTATCGGTTTCCTTGAGTTCGTCCTGGCTCTTGATTTCCTCAACGACTTCCTCGTCGCGGGTAATCTGGAGCTCGGTTGCTTTCACAGTGTTGAGGATTTCTTCGGGGAGAGCCTCGGGCTGCTGTTCTTCAACACGCTGCATCTCTTCCTCCTCCTGTTCTTCTTCCTGCTCGTCGGCCGAGTAGTCGATGATAGTCTGCTCAATTTGGTCCTCGGGGCGAGCCTCAGAGGCTGTGAGGACGGTATTGGCGAGGAGACCGAGGAGAGCAACGACGACAAGCACGATGATAATCACGAGCATAGCCTTGTTGTGGCGTTTTGCGCTCTGTTTGCGCAACTCGTAAGCACCGTATTCTTTATTCTTGCCTTCGAATATTAGTTCAATCCATTCTGATGATGAAAGATCTACATCTTTTGCCATAGTCATTTAGATTTTCAGGGTTAATATACAAATCTTTATCATCAGATTACTTTTTAGGATTCTTCCTGAGGTAGTCAATAATCAGAGCTGAGTCGACCTGATTGATATTGTCAATCTGATAACGCGAAATCTGGTTGATCTGCATTTCGTCGAGAGCGCTAATCAAGCTTTCCCAAGAAGCTTCGGGGGCAGCCTTGATAATGACAACGGGACGAGTGAGAGTCGAGTCGTTGCGGATTTCACGAGCGCGAGCCTGGTAGATGGAGTCGTTGATGTCCTTGTTGGGCGAGAACTCCTTGGCACGCCAGCGCGCTTTTTCCTTATCGATTTTCTCGAGCACCTGCTTGTTGCGGTCGTGGAGGATTTTGCGGATACCCTGCTGAATCTTACCGTCGTTACCCACGAAGTGTTCAGCCTTGAGTTTATTGTTGTCGATGAGGCCGTCGCCGTTCTCATCAGCAACTTCGGGCATACCTTCAAAGTAGTAAACGGTGTTCATCGGGCGTCCGTTTTCGTCCTTCTTGACGTCGCCGTTGGCATTGCGGTCAGTGGTCAGGATGAGTGTGATTGCTTCAGATTCCTTAGCTTTGTTCATCTGATTCTGCTCTACCTTCTCGTTGGAGGGAAGGGAGATAGTCAGAGTCTGAGACTTAATCATTGTGGTACAAAGCATGAAGAATGTAATCAGAAGCATGTTCATGTCCACCATGGGAGTGAAGTCCACGTGGATAGACATCTTTTTCTGGGCTCCTTTTTTCTTTTTTCCGCCCTTGTCTGATTGTTCTATCTGTGCCATAGTGATTATTCTTGCTCAGTTTTTAAAGCCGTCATGATGCTGAAGCGGTTCATCTTCAAAGTCTGGAGATTGTCGAGGACGTCATGGACAATAGTATAAGGGGTGTCCTTGTCAGCCTTGACAGCGATACCTTCGCCTTTTTTCATAGCTTTCTGAAGGTTTTCGTTTCCGGAGTTGTAGATGGCACGCATCCAGATCTGGCACTCCTTGAGGTGGTCCATATCCTTGTTGTCGTTGATGGGTATACCAACG
>JAFLRW010000056.1 GCA_022511285.1 Duncaniella sp. | reverse complement strand
ATCCCATAGCCACACCCTGACCATAGCCCTCATCGGCAACCCTAATTGCGGCAAAACATCTCTCTTCAACATAGCATCCGGAGCCCGCGAACACGTGGGAAACTACAGCGGAGTCACCGTCGATGCAAAAACAGGCTTTTTCAACCATCGCCAATACTCATTCAGGATTGTCGACCTCCCCGGCACATACTCCTTAGCATCATACTCCCCCGAAGAACGCTACGTCAGGCAATATCTCCACGACGAGACCCCCGATGTAATCATAAATGTTGTTGACGGCTCAAACCTTGAACGCAACCTCTATCTCACCACGGAGCTCATCGACATGAACATCCCTATGGTCATTGCCCTGAATATGTATGACGAAATCCAGCGCTCCGGCATCCAACTCGACCACCTCACCCTCGGCAGCATGATAGGAGTCCCCATCATCCCTACTGCCGCAAAATCCGGCCGAGGCATCGACCTGCTCTTCGATACAGTCATCAGTGTGGCCGAAGGAAGCCACCCAGCAGTCCGCCACGTCCACGTGAGTCTCGGCCCCGAAATCGAATCTCTCCTCACCGAAATCAAAGACACCCTCAAAAGCCACCCCACACTCAGCCCTCATTTCTCTCCGCGCTACCTTGCAATCAAGCTTATCGAAGGCGACCCCGAAGTGACCGACCAAATCAAACGCCTCCCCGATGGAAACACCATCCTGTCACTTCGCAATAAAAAAGTGGCCGACTACGACTCTCGCCACCCCTCATCCGACCTCACAGCCGATATTGCCGACGCAAAATACGGATTCATAGCCGGAGCCTTGGCCGAAACAATGCAAAAGTCCACACGCGACGCCCGAGTCACCTCTACACACATCATCGACCTGATTGTCACCAACAAACTACTCGGATTCCCCATATTCCTCGTAGTGATGACACTCATCTTCTGGGCCACATTCCAGCTCGGCTCCTACCCCATGACCTGGATTGAATCCCTCGTTGACTGGATAGGCCACTTGGTCCGCTCCTCTCTCCCCGACGGTTGGATTAAAGACCTGCTTGCCGACGGAATCATTGGCGGTGTCGGAGGTGTCATCGTGTTCCTCCCAAACATCCTCATCTTATACGTCTGCATTTCCTTTCTGGAAGATTCCGGATATATGGCGCGCGCAGCATTCATTATGGACAAACTCATGCATCGTCTCGGCCTCCACGGCAAGTCATTTATCCCCCTTGTGATGGGATTTGGTTGCACAGTGCCTGCCATTATGGCCTCCCGATCCATCGAAAGCCGTTCAAGCCGAATCATCACCATCCTAATCAACCCATTCATCAGCTGCTCGGCGCGAATCCCAATCTACGTCCTCCTTATTGCCACATTCTTCCCCGCTCACCCCACTGCAGTCTTCATCAGCCTCTACCTTTTCGGCATCCTCATGGCCGCAGTCACGGCTCGACTCCTACGTCGATTCTGGTTTGGAAAGGACGAAACACCATTCGTGATGGAACTACCGCCTTATCGGGTCCCAACCTTCAAATCAATCCTTCGCCACACCTGGGGAAAAGCCGAACAATACCTCCGAAAGATGGGAGGCATCATCCTCATTGCAAGCATCATAGTCTGGGCCCTCAACTATTTCCCCATCCACGACACCCCCTCCACAGCATCTGCAACCCCGCCTCAGCCATCGACCGAATCCCGTATTGACCCCGACAGCGACAGCTATCTCCAGATGATAGGAAAGGCTGTGTCGCCCATAATGAACCCCATCGGATTCAACTGGCGAGCTTCAGTTGCAGCCATAGCAGGCATTCCGGCAAAGGAAATTGTTGTCTCAACTCTCGGAGTCCTCTACTCGGGCGCTCCCGATTTCACCCCGGCCACAGCATTAGCCTTTATGGTATTCATCCTCCTGTATTGCCCATGCATAGCCACAGTCACAGCCATCGTCAAAGAAACCGGCAATCCACGCTACGGCCTCTTTGCCATCGTCTACAACACTCTTTTGGCCTGGATAATGGCTTTCGCGGTCTATCGAATAGCCCTGCTCTTCTGACCCGGCTCACGCCGCAACTCATAATGATTGCGCTGAGCCTCAAACCCCTCCGGATTCTCCTTAAGCCGAGCCGTGTCTCCCGCAATATCATAGGTGATGTCATCCAAACAAACTCTCTCGGGCACAGGCATCAACTCAGGAGCATCGGCCTCCAATCTCCATCCGAGACCCATCCACTCCCCAAGTGCATCCAACACCATCTGAGTGGCTCGTATCTTCCCTTCACGTGAATACCCGGCTATGTGAGGCGTCGCAAAAAGAGCACGCCCAAGAAGCTCAAGGCTCAACTGAGGCTCCCCCTCCCAACAGTCAATCCCTACATTTCCTATTGCACCGCTCTCAAGTCCCCACAGCAGTGCTTCGGTATCAGTCACTCCGCCGCGTGCCGCATTCAACACCAACGGATGCCGTCTCAATCGCCTGACAAACCGCTCGTCAATAAGATGATATGTAGGGTAGGGGCCGGTCTTAGTGAGAGGCGTGTGGATGCTCACCACATCACTCTCTTCCGCTATGGTCTCAAGACTACAATACCGATATGCCAATGGTGCCACCGACTGCAACGGAGGATCATTCACCAATATCCGCATTCCAAGGCCCTCAGCCCATCGCACTAAAAGCGATCCCACATTTCCTGCCCCGATTATTCCAAGTGTCTTATTCTCAAAGCCCACACTCTCTTTAATAGCGGCAAGCACCCATTGCGCAACCCCGGGTGCATTACAGCCCGGTGCATTCGTTACAATTATCCCTCTCTCGGCACAATACTCTGCATCGATGTGGTCCGTGCCGATAGTCGCAGTGCCGATAAAACGCACCCTGCTCCCTTCCAACAGCGACGCATCGCATCGAGTGCGTGTCCTGATTATAAGGGCATCAGCGTCAGCCACGCTCTCTCTGCTCAAATCACTCGTCACGCTGACCCGGGCCAACCCTTCAAGCGGCTTCGAGATAAAAGGAATATTAGGATCTAACGCAATTTTCATCCCACCGACAATGTATTAATCTGCCACAGATATAAACCTGCAAATCCTCCTAACAGTATCAGCATCACCAGATAGGCCCTGCGGTTGGCATAATAGCGAAAGAAAAGCCCCGTCTGAAGTGCCACAGTAGCGCATATCAGAGGCACATATAGCCACAAGTGAGTGAAATTGATTACCGCATACACCGCTGTCGAAACCGCTACAAGCGACAGCAGTCCATTGAAAGCCCTGGCTCGGGCATTGAATCCAAGAATGCGAAACAGATTTATAACCCCGAAAATAGCCTCTGTTGCAATAAGAACCCCAACAGTCACCAAAAACGGAATGCCCCCGGCCACACTCAGAATATCCGAGAGTGGCGTGTGGTAAAGGCGTGGCACTGTAAATGTGTCGACAAATCCCATCCCGTATGCTATCCACGGCGGAGTGATGACGCCAAGCGCCATCGCCACCAGTTTTTTTAACCTGAACAGTCTCATCTGCCCCAGTCCTGCTATAAAAACAGGTACATATAGCAGAAATCCATAGTCAAACAGCCCACCGGCCGACAGTAATGCAAACACTAAAAACACTCTGCGTGAACTCCGGCCCGCAGCATAAATGGAAAACATTATCCACACACACAGCATCACCGTAAAGGCCAAAAGCAAAGGGGCCCCGAACTGAGCTGTGACAGTTGGGACACAACAAGCCGTGAATATAAAAAAGGCCACAAAGAAGACTGACACAGTCCGCAGCAGATTGAATTGGCTGTTAATCCAGACCATTACTCCGGCTGTTCCCACCAAAGTGATTATGGCAAGCGTAAAGGATAGCAATGGGCTGTCAGCAAACAGCGTGGAGAGGGAACTGAAGGCAAATGTGTTGCCTGACGGAAACGGCGCAACACTCCCTGTCCGGAGTGCATGCCACGCCATCCAAATACTGATTAAAGTGATTATAAACCCCACTCCACGGGAGCGAAGAATATTGGTGAGATGTTTCTCCCTGCGTGTCACAGCCCTTCTTCGATAGCTTTGAGGTCAGAGCCAATGTCACGCCTGAAATACTTCCCGTCAAAATCTATAGCATTCGCTCCGGCATAACTTGCCTCAAGAGCCTCCGTGAGAGTATCCCCGTAGGCGCTGCACGCTATCACGCGGCCGCCCGACGTCACCAACTCTCCGGCGGCGTTCTTCGACGTCCCGGCGTGAAACCACACCGAACCCCTCGGAGCTTCCGCGGCACCTGTAATTACCTTACCTTTCGGATATGAACCGGGATATCCACCGGACACCACCATCACGGTCGTAGCATATCGAGCGTCTATCTCAAGGGGCAGCTCCCCTAAATCGCCACTCGCCGCAGCGCGCAGCAATGGCACGAGATCTGAGCCTATGCGAAGCATCACCACCTCTGTCTCCGGGTCGCCCATACGCACATTATACTCTATCACCATAGGCTCTCCATCCACATCAATAAGTCCAAGGAAGATAAAGCCGCGATACACAATTCCCTCGGCCTTCAGTCCTTCCACAGTGGGCCGCACTATCCGCTCTTCCACCTTCTGCATCCACTCGGCATCGGCAAATGCAACAGGACTCACAGCCCCCATTCCGCCTGTATTCAAGCCTGTGTCACCCTCGCCGATACGTTTATAGTCTTTCGCCACCGGGAGAATGCGATAACCGCCATTTCCATCTGTGAGCACAAACACTGAACACTCTATCCCTTTGAGGAATTGCTCTATGACCACCGTGGCCGACGATGCGCCAAACATGCCGCCGAGCATCTCGCGCAGAGATGATTTTGCCTCTTCCAGTGAGTCGATGATGAGCACTCCCTTTCCGGCAGCAAGGCCATCAGCTTTGAGCACATACGGCGGACGGAGTGTTTCAAGAAATTTCTCACCCTCGGCAACAGTTTCAGCCGTAAAGCTTCGATATGCTGCTGTCGGGATGCCGTGGCGAGCCATAAACTGCTTTGCAAAATCCTTACTGCCCTCAAGCGCTGCACCCATCTTTGACGGCCCGACAATGAGAGGAGCATTCGAGCGTGAGGCAAAATAGTCGTAGATGCCGGCCACGAGTGGATCTTCGTTCCCCACCACAATCATATCAATGTCTTGTTCAGAGACAAACTTCTCGATAGCCTGAAAATCAAGAGGCGAGATGGCGATATTTTCACCGTAGGAGTCAGTGCCGCCGTTGCCGGGGGCTATGAATAATTTTTCAAGTTCGGGGCTCTGTGATATTTTCCACGCAATGGCGCATTCGCGGCCACCGGAGCCTAATAGAAGGATGCGTTCTGACATATTGGATATTTTTTATGGGATATATGGTGATGTATGAGTGAGTAAAATTCAATCTTGGCTGTCGGGACGTTTCCACCGACGACGAGTGCGCATAAATGTGCCCTCTGTTGCTGGTAGCGATGGCGTGGAAGGCCCTTTGCTGATCTGTTTCAGCAGTCTCACATTGCGGCGGCGCGACAGCAGCTCCTCTGCCTCGCTCGGACGGTTATTCTCTTCTTTAGGCTCGCGGCGGCGTTCGCTTTTCTTGCCCCCGAGGCCCTTTTTGTCGGCATCGCGGCGCCACTGCTCATCTGTCTTTCGCGCTTGCCTGCGAGGCTTCACATCATTATTGCCGACAGAGCTCTTTACCACACCGCCCTGACGGCGAAACGCTTCCTTGGTCCCCTCAAAAGTGACATATTCGCGTAGCAGGCAGTTGATCCCTCCATTTTGCGTTTCTTCAGAGCGTGAAGGAGTGAGGCCAATCTTATTCAGGCAATCAATATTGGATGAGATGACCCAAGCGTGCCAGCCCACGAACACTCGTTTCAATTTAGTGCCGAGCGCACGATACAGATCGTTGATATCCTCCGGATTGATACGTTCACCATAAGGCGGATTAGTGACCACAATGCCCTGAGTGCCATTGCCCGGAGCCTCCTCCCACTGGCGGATGGAGCGAGTGCGCAGGCTCACAATATCATCTACTCCGGCCGAGAGCACATTCCCTTCGGCTACTGAGATAGCTCGAGGAGAAATATCGGCACCATAGATTTTTGTCGTAATTTCTGTGCGGCGTGGCCTAAGAGCCATAACACGTTCAAGTAACTCGCTGTCAAAATCACGCCAATTCTCAAACGCCCACCCCTTACGGTATGAGCCGGGCGCAATGTCGGCTGCTATCATTGCCGCCTCAATTAAGAAGGTGCCCGACCCGCACATCGGATCGACAAACGGACTCTCACCTCGCCATCCGCTTTTTAAGATGATTCCCGCAGCCAAAACCTCATTGATAGGGGCCTCTGTCTGCTTCACTCGCCATCCTCGCTTATGAAGCGACTCCCCCGATGAGTTCAGTGACAGTGTGACGCGCTCTCCATCTATATGGACATTGATTTTCACATCAGCCTCTCCGCTGACACAGACTTTTGGACGTTTTCCTTCGCCATAGCGGTCCTTGAACCAGTCTACTATAGCATCCTTCACACGGTATACCACAAAATGAGAGTGGGTGAACACGTGGGAGTTGACCGTAGCATCGATTGAAAAATTCTTATTCAAACTCAACACCGAGCCCCAGTCATATTCCTTGACTATTTCGTATAGCGAGTCTGTGTCCGCAGCGGTAAACTTATAAATAGGTTTGAGGATACACAGAGCTGTCCTGCACCACACATTAGCACGATACATCATCTCAAGATCCCCTTCAAACGACACCATACGTCGCCCGGGAGCCACAGATGCAGCGCCAAGCGAGCGAAGCTCCTCGGCAAGTACATCTTCGAGACCCATTAGAGTCTTTGCTACTAATTCAAAAGCCATTATATCAATTTATTGCGTAACTGTTACTACTATTATTCACAACTTGCGGAAATTCTCAGGATTAGCCTGAACAAGCCTCTCCCCGGGAGATACAGGCGAGGTGACCCACAGGTTGCCCCCTATCACGGCGCCATCACCAACGGTGATACGCCCAAGGATAGTGGTATTGGCGTATATAATCACATCATTGCCTATGATAGGATGTCGCTCTACTCCTTTGACCGGGTTGTTGTGCTCATCTTTGACAAAACTGCGAGCTCCAAGTGTGACTCCCTGATAGATTTTCACATTATCGCCAATTATTGCAGTCGCTCCTATCACCACACCCGTGCCGTGGTCAATGAAAAACGAACGCCCTATCGTGGCACCGGGATGGATATCAATCCCGGTGTCTGAGTGTGCTTGCTCCGAAATCATCCGCGGAAGAATAGGCACCCCGATTGTCAGCAGAGCGTGGGCTATACGATAACTCATCGTTGCGCGTACACCTGGATAGCACACGATTACTTCGTGGGTCGACGTGGCCGCGGGATCCCCAAGAAACGTGGCATCCACATCCATCTCCAAAAGCCCACGAAGCTCCGGAAGCATCTCTATAAATTGCACTGTATATCTCGCTGCTTCCTGTTCGATTGACTCCGGAGTGCGCGAACAATCTTTGTCGGAAAACCACAGCGAAGCACAAATCTGATGATAGAGCAAGCGTTGCAATTCATAGCAGTCAGCCACCATCTGGGCTCTAGGCTCAGTGGCTGAGACCACATTCTCGTCCCAGAATCCCGGAAACATTAGTCCGCACGCCAGACGCACTATACTCCGCACACAGCCGTTGGAGAGAAGAGGTTCCCCCTCCTTATTGCGCCGCGGACACACATAGTGCATATTTGCATAATTGCACAACCTGTCAATGGCACCATCTATCACTTCCGTTTGTGATAATGCTCCGTAACAATCCATAATTCTCAGTTTGCGTATGCAAAGTTAAGAATTTTACCGCTAACTACAGCAATTATTCACAATCGAATTATCCTTTTTATCTCAAGGATAGTTTCGGCACAATAAATATCCTATACTCCTTGAGCATACATAAAGGAAGCAATTGATTGACAACTACTTCCCTCATTCGTGATCCGACCTATGTCAGACTTTTAGCCATTATATTACTAATATACAGATACTTATCAATAAACTTTTAGGGGCGTGTACCAACATTTAGGTTCAAATACCACTTGTTAAAAAAGATGCCTAATTTTAACAATTCCTATACTATTTAATACTATACTAAACACTATTTAACTATAAATTCACCGAATTCAATCTTTATTATAAATTTAGCATAAAATAGCAATATTGGTACATTCTCATAATCGGGTTGCCCTGGTTTTTTGTAAGTATTTCATCGACGGCCTTGCGGTTGAAGTCGGCACCCCTGACAAAGCCTTTGAATTATAAGTGGTATGCGGTTTTAGACATGGCGTAATTATGCTTATACCACAAAATTATACCGCTAATTATAAGGAGTAAAAGACAATATTTTTCAAATTAAATATCTAAATTTGCGATGAAATTACATCGACCTATATGGAAAACAAAATAAAGAATGGAGTAAATTACGATTATATTGTTGCTCTAATAAACAGAGGCGACAAGGTTGCAGTTGAAGAATTTGCAATAAATAGGCATTATCAAGAAATGACACGAGCTTTGGAGCTTCTTGAAGATGAAACAGCAGATGCTTGTGATGTATATAATGCAATTTCTAAATGCTTATTTAGTAATTTATACACCTATTGTTTAGCTCATGAATATACGGATAGTTATATCAATCCAATCAGCCCAGTTGATTTTGATTATTTTAGTTATCGTAAATTACTTAATGAAGCCATTGAACTTCGCGTCGCAAACAAATTAAAATTGTTATCTAAAGATGTTCAAAATAAAAGAGATAAAATTGAGGAAGCACGCAAATCTGCTTGGGAAGATTTGTATTATAAAATATACAAGACTAAAAAGAAGTTAGTTGATGCGGCTCTACCTTATATATATGCGTATGATTATGAAAACGCTCTGATAAATTATAATATAGCCGAGAACAGCATCATATTTTCACATGAACGCTGTGGAGACCAACGAAACAATAAGTTTAGGGAAAATAATATTGAACATAAAATAAATGACGATATTTCAGTTAAAATTTCAACAAATTTTTGCTTCGGTAGTTCATCATATTTTCACGTCACGGTTATATATAAAGGGATAGCCTTACTTCCATATAGCGTATGGGTAAGATATTATTATGCAGGATATTCTCAACTATTAGGTTGTACTCGTTCTTACAAAAATAAACGAGAAAGTTGGCATAACTGTATGAACTTTTTAGAAAAGTTTATAAATTCCGCTTTACAAGATCCGGATTCATTTATTCATAATGAAGTTATGTATGAAATAAATGGATTAATTGAAGGATTAGAAGAAATATTTAATTACGATGAAGAAAAATTTGAAAAGGAACTTTTAGTAAAGGAAAGACCGGGAGATGAAAGATATATTGGAATTATTGGTGTATGGTATGCTTTAGAAAGAGATGAGCAACAGTATAAAATCGCTCCAAAAGAAATTTCTATGATATATAAGATGGAAAAGATAAGTGGTGCATTAAGATTTTTAGATAGTTTACGAAAGATTAAAGAAATATATGCCGAGGTGTCAGATGTAATAGAGAGGATAATTGAGATGAATCGACTAATTTATCCTCAAGTAGAAGCAGCGATACCTCCAGTAGAACAAGAAATAAGGAAGCTTAATTCTGAATTACAACCACTTGAACGTAGGTTAAATAGCTGTGAACTATCTTTTGCTCGAATTGATAATAAATTGCAAATTCGAATAAAAGGAGTTTTTGATAAAGAAGAAAAAAGAAAAATTAAGGAAACTTTTGAGAAAAATAATCCAAAGTATATTGAGTTAAGAGACCTTATTGACAATTTAAGGTCTGAAAAATATGATTTAGAGAATAAGATTAGAAAAAGAGAGGAGGTCCTTAAAAAATTAAACTCTTATAAAAGTTTAATTTTAAAATATACCATATAAAAGCCTTCCCTTGTGGGGAAAGCTCGGAGGAGAGAGGACGACCGGGGTCCGAGGACGCGGAACACGTTACCGTGTTTGCCCATCTGATAGTCAAACATAAAGAGCTTGTGACCGAAGCGTTCGTGGTCGAAATAGTCTGACAGATTACCTCTTTCTGGGTGTCAACTTTAACTGCCATACAAAAAAATACGATTAAGAGAATACAAAGGTACAATTTTTTACGATTGTAACCACATATATTACAAAAAACTGAGCTTATAAAGGTGGAGTATTGCAGCTACATACAAAAAAGGCTCACAGGATTGAACTATGAACCGTATTTTTGTGATCCGACCGAGGTCAGACCTTTTAGCCATTATATCGCTAATATACAGATACTTATCAATAAACTTTTAGGGGCGTGTACTAACATTTAGGTTCAAATACCACTTGTTAAAAAAGATGCCTGATTATAAAAATACCAAACATGGTAATTTGGTCTTTTCCATCGAAAATATTGGCCTTTGATTGAATTCCGAGAACGTATAAGATTAAAATTGCGATTATTACCATTTTCATTTAGTGTCCTACTTCCCTATAAGAAGTATTACTTTTTTCATCTTTTGTTTTTCCTATCATTCAGAACCTTAATGCCAAAAATAATGGCGGAACAAATGAGAGTTATTGTATTTGCGAGAGCTAAAGACCAAATATGCTGAATTATTCCTTGAATTACAAAGAATAATGAGCCGAGCCCCATCATAAGAAATGTTGGTAAGG
>JAFLRW010000055.1 GCA_022511285.1 Duncaniella sp. | reverse complement strand
ACTCTCGGTCAGTGAACTCAATCTTCTTGAACACTCGCCCGGGGTCGACGAAATTACCTGGATTGATGCGCACTTTCTCCACACGCGAGGCGGCATCAAACGCAGCTTTGGGATTGAAATGGATGTCAGCCACGAGCGGTGCAGAGATGCCACGGGCACGCACTTCATCTCGTATCGAGGTCAGATTGGATGATTCGCGCACCCCCTGTGCAGTGAGGCGCACAATCTCGCCTCCGGCTCTGACTATCTTCTCAATCTGTGCAGCAGAGCCGAGGGTGTCCAACGTCGAGGTGGAGGTCATAGACTGTACTGCCACCGGGTGGTCACCTCCCACAGTGACAATACCGATTTTCACCGGCCACGTCGGTCGGCGCACGTAGCTGAATCTCTTCATCGGTCAATCTTAAAGTCGTATTTCACATCTTTCAGCTCCTCATTGGCCTTGACAATCTTGTTGGCAAGCGTGGAGCGGTAATTTTCAAAACGTTTAGCCAATTCGGGGTCGGATAGGGCCAGAATCTGCACGGCTGTCACTGCAGCGTTCATGCCGGCATTGATGCCCACCGTGGCCACCGATATGCCCGGAGGCATCTGCACTATTGAGTAGAGCGCATCCATGCCGGAGAGAGTGGAGTTGATGGGGATGCCAATCACCGGGAGAGAGGTCATAGCGGCAATTACGCCGGGGAGAGCGGCAGCCATGCCTGCGGCAGCGATAATCACTTTGATGCCTCTTTCCTTGGCTCCTCGAGCAAATTGCTCCACTTCCAGAGGGGTGCGGTGGGCGGAAAGAGCGTTCATTTCGAAGGGGACTTCCATAGAGTTAAGGAAGTCTGCGGCTTTCTTAAGAATGGGAAGATCGCTGGTGCTTCCCATGATGATACTGACAGTTGGTGTCATAGTCTGAGAGATAAATATATCGTGGGTAAAATGAGTTAAATTAGGAAAGATGATATCCAGATGCAGAGAAATCCGTTGGCCACGCCAAGAAACACTTGCATCAGGGTGTGGCGCTGCAGATACACTCTGGCGCTCATTACCATTCCGGTGAGAATAATTGCAGCCGAAATCCAGGGATACATATCTGTGATTTCAAGGTGGTAGAGGGCGATAAGAAACGTCATAGCCGTGAGCCCACCCATTGCCGCGGCGTGACCTGAAATTTTCCACCATAGGTTGATTATAGTGTTGACGGCAGTGGCTGCTGAAGCTCCGATAAAAAACATCGGTAGCCACAATGGAGTCCGGGCTCTAACCATCATCCAGGCACAGATGCAGTAGCAGAAAATGGTTATGATGTATGGAATGGTGCGGTCAGTGCGGTTGTTGAGGCTCGGAGTGCTGATGAGGCCTCGTTTGTAGAGCAATAGGAAGGTTGAGAGGGGTAGGATGCAGGTGAGGAGAAATATTACACATATTGCACACCAAATATAATTGGCAGGGAGTAGAGTCAGGATTGACACTCGTGCTACCAATATCATAGCCCACGTCGGAACAAGGAGTGGGGAGAAGATGAATGAGATGCAGCGGCAGAGAAGGTTCATAGTATCCGAGGCAGTGAGAGTGGATGTGGAGGTGTGATGTCAGATCTTTTTGCGAAGGCGGGCAATGGGGATGCCGAGACGGTCGCGATATTTGGCAACAGTGCGACGGGCCAATTCATAGCCACGCTCTTTGAGGGCTTGTAGCAGCGCCTCGTCGCTTAGGGGTGATTCAGGGGGCTCGGTTGCAATCAGTTCGCTTATGGCAGCAAGGACGGCTTGTGTGGAGCGTTCGTCGGCGCCATCAGTGGGAAGGCCCTCGTTGAAAAAGAATTTCAGCGGATAGATTGATGTGGGGGTGGCTACATATTTGCCGGATGTGGCGCGAGATATAACCGAGATGTCAAATCCGGTGAGAGCGGCGATGTCTTTGAGTACCATCGGGCGCAAGGTGCTTTCGTCGGATGTTGTGAAAAATTCTCGTTGCTTCTGCAGGATTGCTCCCATAACTTTCATCAGAGTGTTGCGGCGTTGGCGCAGGAGGTCAATGAAGTCAGATGCCTCTTCGCGTTTGCGGGCGATGAAAGATATGGCGTCGTTTTTGCGGGAGCCGGATTCTCGCCGGACTATTTGAGATTCGGGGCGGAACGACTGCTCAATGACGAGGTCGGGCACGTTGTTGGGCATAGTTACAATCAGAGAGTCGTCATCGTCGCCGGGCTCTACGATAAAGTCCGGAATGATATGGCGAGTGCGAATGTCGTCGCTGTCGGCAATTTTGCTTGCCGGTTTGGGATCGAGAGAGCGAATCAGTTCTACGGCACGACGCAGTGCGGTGCGGTCGGTGTGGAGCAGTGTTTCGAGGCGGTCAAAGCGGCGAAGAGAGAAGAGGTCGAAATGGCGGCTCACAATATTTGAGGCGAGGGTGACATCGGCAGACTCCTTTAGGCGCTTGAGTTGCAGCATCAGGCAGTCACGCAGGTCCAAGGCTCCTATTCCGGCCGGGTCGAGGGCGCGCACACGCTCAAACACTTCACGGACTTTCTCCGGACCGACGTCAATTCCGGCATTGAAAGCAAGGTCGTCTTCTATTTCGGTGAGGGAGCGGGTGAGATAGCCGTTGTTGTCAAGATTGCCTATTATGTATTCAGCTATTGGAAGGTCCTGTTCGGGGATGTCTGTTTCGGTAAGCTGTGTCATCAACACATCGGAGAGGGAGCCCTCGTCGGCTACGGCCACCGGCTCATACCAGCGGTCGTCGGCTGAGTGATTGCGAGCTTCGAAGCGATAGAAAGGGATGTCGTCTTCGGAGCGGTAGTCGGCACGCTGTATATCTTCGGCGGTTTCGTGGAATGCCTCTTCCGGGGAGTTGTCGGGCGAGTCAGCCAGCTCGAGGGCCGGATTGTCGTCGAGTTCGCGTCTCACTTCCTCTTCCACTTCGGGCTCTGACATCTCAAGCATACGCACGAATCGCATCTGCAACGGTGATAGCCGCTGAAGGGTGCGCTGTGTGATAGTTTGTGTAAGGTTTTCTTTCATTCGAGCTCGATGAGGGTGTCGTAATCAAAATCGCGTGAGGCTGTTTTGCCTATAACAGAGTCCCATAGCATCGGAGATATGCCTCCGCCGGGGCGTTTGACGGTGATGTTTTCATCGGAGAAGATTTCTCCTTTTTTGATGTGTCGTGAGGCCACAATGCTTTTGCGTGCTATGATGATATTCGGACGCTCAGAGGGTGCAGCCTCCTTGGTGGGGGTTCCGAGTGCTTTTTCGATGTTGCGCACGGCGCAGACGAGCGCTTTGAGCTCGGCGGGGTCAAGCGATGCGCGATGGTCGGGCCCGGGGAGCGACTTATCAAGCGTGAAATGCTTTTCAATCACTTTTGCTCCACGTGCGGCTGCGGCTATTGCCACTTCGATGCCGAGAGTGTGGTCGCTGTAGCCAATATCTCCGGCTCCGAGAGAGGCGAGGGTGTTCATGGCGCGGAGGTTGACGTCGGTCATCGGAGTGGGGTATTGTGTGGTGCAGTGGAGCAGGATGACGTTGCTGCGCGGAGTGCCGTTGTCTTCGAGCACCTTTAAGGCTGTTTCTATTTCCGGGAGGCTTGACATCCCTGTGGATAGGATTATTTTGCCGTGCAGAGAGGCTATTTTGCGCAGATAAGGGAGGTTGGTAATCTCGCCGGAGGGGATTTTCCAATAGTCCATCCCGAGTGGAGCGAGGGTGTCGATGCTGACGAGGTCGAACGGGGTGGACATAAATCCGATTCCTTTTTCGCGGCAAAGTTGTGCCAGCTCGGCATAGGCTGAGAGGGGCAGGTGGATGGCACGACACATATCGAGCTGTGATTCTTCTCTGCCCGTGGTTTCTTTCTGGTATTCAGCTTTCGGGGCTATTGATGATATGACCAGTTCGGGCACGGCTGTCTGGAATTTGACATAATCGGCCCCGGCGGCGGCGGCTTCGGCAATCATTTGTCGGGCCATCTCCATCGAGGCGTTGTGGTTGACGCCGGCCTCGGCTATGATGATGATGTGGTTGGACTCAGACATTGAAAACAGTTTCGTCGAAATATCGGCATATCATAATGCCTGGTTTTACGGTGATGAGGGGTTGCGATGTGATGCCGAGATACTCTTCAAGGATGTAGCGGGGGATGTCGGCACCGGCGTGGACTGAGCAGACCACTCCTCCGCCCAGACGGGGGTTAATTTCCATCAGCATAAGGGTGCTGTCAGTCAAATCGCGGATGAATTGGAGGGTGACGGGGCCGATGAGTCGGAGCGAGGTTATGATTGATGTGGCGAGCCGGGTCAAGGCGGGGTCGTCGACGGTGACTGAGCGGGTCACTTCGCCGCCGAGCACTTCGACTCTGAGGCGTGGGCTGACGCAGATGATTGAGCCTGAGCGGGTGATATATGCGTCGACGGTGTATTCCTCGCGCCGGGCTATGTATTTCTCTATCAGATATTGGTCGGGAGCTGTCAACCGCTCCAATTCATCGCTGTTGTTGATGATGGTGATTCCTTTTGAAGCCGAGCCTCTGCGCGGTTTGGCGATGAGGGGAAATTGAGGAGTGTCGGGGGTGAATGTTCCGGGGACTGGTATCCGATGAGAGACGTAGAGCTGTGCGGCGGCGGCTTTGTCGAAGAGCGTTTCGGCCAGGTCGGGGGATACGGTGGGTGCCCAGGCGTCGTTGTAGGTCCGGGCATACCGGCCTGCCACTTCGATGGCGGGGTCGACGAACGGAAGGATGATGTCGATGCCGAGGCGCTTGATGTGGGAGTGTAAATCAGCGAGCAGGTCGGGATCGGACCAGCGTCGGCCTATAATCACTTGCCCGAGAGAGGCTATTGGCACTTCGCGAGAGAGTTCGTAGCTGAATATGCTGACTTTGCGTCCCAATCGAGTGCCTGCGTCAATGAATTTGCGGGCTATTGAGACTCGCTTGGCACCTCCGAGGAAGAGGATGCGGATTTCGCGGTCGGTGGTAGAGTCGGGGCACATAAGGGGGTCAGACGTTATAGATGCCTGTTTTGTATTTTGCGAGATTTGAGGGGTTGGAGAACCACTCTATGGTGAGCCGCAGGCCTGCTTCGAGGTCAAAGCGCGGACGCCAAGGGGTGAGAGAGGTGATGAGGGAATTGTCGCCGCAGAGGCGGAACACTTCGCTCCCCGAGGGGCGCAGGCGTGCGGGGTCGACGATGTAGCGGACGTCGCTTTCCATAATCCGGGCTATTTTCTGAAGTGTTTCCTCCATGGTCACTTCTGTGCCGGTGGCGATGTTAATCTCGCGGCCTTCCACTCCATCGGCGCGTCCGAGGGCAAGGAATCCGGCTGCGGTGTCGAGCACGAAGTTGAAGTCGCGGGTCGGGGAGAGGTCGCCCACCATAATTTCTTTTTTTCCGGCTGCAATCTGCGAAATGATTGAGGGGATAATGGCACGGGCGCTTTGGCGCGGGCCATAGGTGTTGAATGGGCGGGCCACAACCACCGGCAGGCCGAAGGCGTGGTGGAAACTTAATGCCAGGGCGTCGGCTCCGATTTTTGTGGCGCTGTAGGGGGACTGTGGCTGGCGTGGGTGGGCTTCGTCGATAGGCACATAGCGGGCTGTGCCGTAGACTTCGCTTGTGGAGGTCACTATGATTCTGCGCGAGCCGGCACGCTGGGCGGCTTTACACATGTTGAGGGTGCCTTTGATGTTGGTGTCCACATAGCTGTCGGGGGCCGAGTAGCTGTAGGGGATGGCTATGAGGGCTGCAAGGTGGTAGATTACGGTGCATCCCAGGGCTATTTCGTCGCATAGCCGAGGGTCGCGCACGTCGCCGGTCACAATCTCAAGGTCGGGGTGGGTCATTCCTTCGAGCCATCCCCAGTAGTTGAACGAGTTGTACTGACAGAGTGCTCTGACGGCATATCCCTCGGCAAGGAGGGTTTCCACGAGGTGGGAGCCTATGAATCCGTCGGCTCCGGTCACTAACACTTTTTCTTTCGTCATAGGTCAATATGCTTTGCGCAGGGAGTAATCATATGTTATGCCGTCTGAGGCTGTCTGCCGCAGATTGAGCCGGTTGCCGCTGAAGGTGATAATCTCCAGTCGGGTCGGGCCGTCGGAGTTGAGGTGGAGGGGTGCCGGCGGTGTGTGGTTTAGCTTGCCGTCGATGTCGGTGTAGCCGAAATCCAAGGTGAGATGCTTGTCGTCGTCCTTTTCCCAGGTGCCTAAGGCTCTGCGGGTGTTATTGTGAGGGAGGATGGTCTGGATGGCTACGATAGAGCTTTGGAAGGCCCAGGAGTAGAGTAGGGTCTCGGAGTCGTAGAGCTCGACGGTGGTGCCGTTGGCTTTCATTTGTTCGAGGCGCCAGGTGCCGAAGAGGGGCCCGATATCTCCGTTGTTGCGTGTGCAGGCGCTGAGGGCAGCAATCAGTATCAGTGAGGCGAGCAGAAGGCCGGCTGTTTTCTTCATCTGTGTGGATGTTCAGAGATTAAGGATTCCGTTGTATTTCACCGTCAGCAAGGCGCCGAGGGCGTTGCCCGGCATGGAGCCGCGGTCGAATTCGAGTTTGGCATTGAGGCTGAGGCCTTTGACGGAGGCGGGACGCCAGTCGGCTTCGAGCATGACTGCTGCGAGGCTGATGGGCCGTGGCAGGAGGAAGTAGCCGTTGCCCCAGGCTTTGCGGTAGCCACCCTTGAGGCGATAGTCGAGCCCCGGGAGGATTGTTCCCTCGATGCCGAGGTGGAATCCGCGCAGGGCGTTGGCAACGTAGCCGCCGTAGCCGTCGGTGTTGTAGAGCGGGGCCATTAAGGCCGGGGTGCCTATCGATTGTCCGAAGTAGCAGTAGGATGTGTGGGCGCGGTTGTTGTAGTAGTCGTCGGAACCTGACGCGTGGGCGGTCATAGTGGTACCTTGATAGTCGGCCGGGGCGTAATGTATAGGGCCGCTTTGGTTGGTGTAGTCCATATATTCAATGACAGCGCCGCTGACGATGCCCGGCCGTGGGGCTTTGTATTCCAGTCCCCAGAGGCCGTCGAAGCCATTGAGCTTGCCAATGCCCGAACCGTCTTCCCAGGGCCAGGAGACATAGGCAGCCAGTTGGGTGCCGTTGTTCAGGCGATATCGTCCGCGGATGTCCCACGACCCGAGATGATTGCCGGTGTAGAAGGCTTCGCCTCCGTCTTGGCGCGGCAGAAGCATCTGGAAGAATGTCTTGATGTCGGCCGGATATTTGACGGCTCCGTAGCCTATTCCCTTTGAGTAGAACACTTCGCTGCCGCCAAACATCCCGGCGGCCTGCATCCCTATGGTGAGCGAGAAGGGCTGTGAGGGTTTGGTGCGGAAGTAGCAGCGCTTGTAGTTATACCATTCGCCCTCGGTGAGGTGATAGTTGTAGTAGTTGTAGTGGTCGCGTTTCCAGCCGTTGTCGAGCATTTTCCCGTAGCCTATTTCGCCTTGAATCTGCACCCATCCGTTGGTGAACGGGATGTCCCGGAAATCGATGAACCCTACTCTGACTTCGGGGATGGGACGAGTGTTTCCGCTCTCAATGAGATCGCCCGAGGTGAGGCGCTGGTTGAGGAGGGCCGAGGTGTGTTCCTTCATTCCGGCGAGGAGAAACACTCCGCGATATTTTATCTCTCCGTAGAGTTGCTGCAGGCGCAGGGCCGAGGGGCGCACGGCGTGAGAGGTCCATTCGGCGGTGGAGGGGGAGTAGCGTCCGTAGTCGGTGGATGAGGAGTATCCGGCTAAGAGGTCTATGCCAAATCCGTAGCTGAAGCGCTTGTCGGTGTCAATCGGACGCCAGGCTTTGGCTTCGGCCTGCACGGTTAACTCTTCGGTGTAGCGGCCGTGGTTGAGGGAGCTGATATAGTAGGGGGCAAAGTCCCCCGACCCGCCGCCGGCTGTCAGCGAGCCCTCATAGTTGATGCCGTATTGGGCCGAGAGCGCTGAGGGCAGACACAGGAGTGATATTAGGGCTGTGAACAGTCGCATAGGCGATGGTGCTGGTGGTTTGTGACTATGTAATGTGCAAAGGTACGGAATTTTTTCAATATATGCTTAAAAATCATCCCTCCCCGAGTTGTGAAGTGTGTTCCGGAAGGCTGAATTGAGATTGATGTAAAAAAATTGACCGCCCGGTGACGTCACGTCTGCGAGGCGGCCTTCTGAACAATTAACCTAACTTATCGAATATAAAACATCATTTGAAATTATGTATACTTTTTTGACTTATTTATCAGACTAACTTCTGACTGTGATATGCACACGCACATTATCTCGGGCCGCGACCTGCGCCCCCTCCGAAGCCTCCTCCCCCTCCTCCGGGACCGCGGCGCATAAATTCGCCGCCTCCTGATGCCGAGGGCTCATTGCCTTTGCCGAATGAGTTGAAACGATAGCTGACGGTGATCATTCCGTAGCGGGCCAGGGAGTTGTATGCGATGTCGTCAATATAGTTGGCCGACACGGTGCGACGGATGTTCTGGCGTTGGTTGAGGATGTCATAGACCTTGACGGAGAGGGTGAGGGCCTTGCTGCGGAGGAATTGCTGTGAGAGTTGGGCATTCCATAGCCAGGTGCGGGTGTTGTAGCCGGCGGCATATCCTTCGGTGGCCGAGAAGTTAAGGTCGGTCTGGAAGGTGAGGCCCCAGGGGGTGTAGTAGACACCGTTGAAGCGTCCTCCAAAGGCGTGGACTGTCTGGTTGGAGCTCACGCGCACCGAATTGTGGGTGGTGGTGAGCGAGTAGTTGGGGCGCAGCTCAAGCTCAAAGTTGTCGGGGCGGAAGGTGATGCCCGGATTCTCGCTGAAGCGCAGAGTGACGGCGGCATTGCGCTGGGCATTGTTGAAACCCACAGAGCGGTCGGCGTTGACGAAGATATGGTTGGAGAACGACCATTTCTTGTTGCGGAAAGGCATCGAAATCATATTCATCACTCGGCCGTTCCAGACGCCGTTGACGTTGAGATACTCCGTGAGGCGCGAGCCATATTCATCGTAGCTGGACTTGGAGATTATGGAGTTTTGAGTGTATTGGAAGTTGCCCATCAGCATTATGCTCCGCTGGGAGTCCATGTTGAAGTCCTGGAATCGTATCATCAGGTTGTGGGCGAATGAAGGGTTGAGGTTGGGGTTACCCTGCACTTTGTTGGTGGGGTTTGAGATGTCGAGCACAGGCTGTAGCTGCTTCATTGATGGCTGTGACGACTGTCCGCGATAGTTGAGCTGGAGCGAAGTGCGCTTTGAGAATTTGTAGCGGTAGCGCAGGAAAGGGGCATAGTTCCACACCCAGCGGTCTATGTTCTTGTCGGAGTTGTCAAGGTAGATGGATTTGGTCATCTGAGGCACTAATGCCAAGCCCGCTTCCAGATTGGCGTTGGCCGTCACCTTGCGGTAGCCGAGCCGAATCTGCTGGTTGAACGAGTTGTTGCGATAGCGGTTGGAGTAGTCGGCATCGGGCTCGATGGGGAGCAGCTCTCCGTTGTCGCCGAGTGTCACCGGGGGGAATATGTCATACTCATAGGGGTCGGGCAGATTGTAGGTCAGCTTGTCGGCGTTGTTCCAGCGATAGTTGGCGCGATAGCTGAAGGTCAGGAAGTTGCCGTTGGCCACATTGCCGAGCGGCTCCGTCCAGGTGAACTGTCCCATGAGGTTGTGTGACCACGTGTGGTTGTCGATGTATTGATTGAGCAGGTCGTTCTGGTCCTGAGAGTTGTCTTCGTCCTCGCTGATGATGTAGCGGATAAAGTCGGAGAGGGATGTCTCTTTCTCAATGGTGTTTGAGAAATTGTAGCGGGCCGACACTGAGAATGAGCGTCCGCGGTGCTGCTTGAAACTGTGGGAGTAGATTAGTCGTCCGCCGGCTTCGTAGGAGTTGCCGCTCGAGTTGCCGTTGGTGGAGTTGTTGCTGACCAACTGGTGGGTGCGGTCATAGTAGAGCGTGTTGTCGAGCTCCAGGGAGTTGTTGTGATTGATTGAGAAGTTTGGGCGGAATTCTAATGTGTTGAACGAGTCGGGCTTCCAGAGCACACGGAAGTCGCCTCGGAGGTTGTTGCCGCGGTCGCGGGTGCTGTTGTTGATTTTTGACCACGTGGAGTAATCGCCAAAGAGGTATTCGCGGTCCTGGCGCTTGATGGTGCGTGCGTCGGTGTTGCTCCAGAGGATGTCGCCGCCCACACGGATTATCTCCTCTTTGCCCACATTGAAGTTGAGTCCGAGCGCGCGCGACGAGGTGATGCCGTTGTTCCCTCCGAAGCGGCGGAAGCGGTTGCCGTTGGAGTCGGTGAAGCCTTTCTGATTGGTGTTGTTGAAGTTGCCGAGCTGTGTTATCTGATTGCCGTTCCAGAAGCGGTTGACATTGAACGAGGCCATATACCTGTCGTCGGTGCCGTAGCCCCCTTCGGCTGTGCCGAACCATCCCTGGTTCATCCCTTTCTTAAAGGTGAGGTTGATGACGGTTTCATCTTCGCCGTCGTCCACTCCGGTCAGGCGTGCCATGTCGCTCTTGCGGTCGACCACCTGGAGCTTGTCCACCATATCTGCCGGGAGGTTTTTCGAGGCCACCTGTGGGTCGTCGCTGAAGAATTCTTTGCCGTCGATTAAGATTTTTGACACCGTCTTGCCATTGGCCGTGATGCTGCCGTCGGAGTCAACCTCCACGCCCGGCAGTCGCTTCAGGAGGTCTTCCACCACGGCGTTGGGCTGCGTGTGGAAAGAGTCGGCGTTATATT
>JAFLRW010000054.1:7112-10858 GCA_022511285.1 Duncaniella sp. | reverse complement strand
AAGATCTTATTCAGAAAACTATCTATTGATGTAGAAACCAAATAGAGAAATTATAACTTTGTGTGTAACTTGTGTTTTATGATTAAAGACATTTTGGAATTACCAGAAATTAAAAATTTACCATCAAAAAGATTTGAATATGGTAGTTTTGTTGGTAAGGTTCTATATTTAGGATGGTATCTGTTAATTTTTTATCGGAGTGGAGACAACAAAATTTCAGCATTATCATTTGACGATATAGATTCACAACCACAATTGCGGGATTTGGCCAATACTATTTTAAATAAATTGGATATACCAATACAAGTTGGTGATTCAGCATCATCAATAGTTTCAAGATTAGGGAATCCGGTAAATAAAGATTCCATATTAGAAAGCATAACAAGAATGTACTTCCTCAAAGATGATAGTTTATTATGCATTGGGGTGCATGATGAGCATGGTGTTGTAAGCTTTGAGGTTATATATGATAAGGATATAATTAAAGAGCGTATTATGTCTTTTTAAAAATTAAAAAGGGAATGGAGTTAATAAGTAAATATGACCGAGAAGCAAATATACAGAAGTTTGATTTCGCACCGAATTGATATACGATAAATTCGGATGGGCACTTCGGCAGGTTCAACAGGATGCGGTTTTTAACACGATATTTGCGTTGCTATTTTCATAGAGAATGTGTAATTTTGCGCTATGGAAGAACAACTGGAAATCTCCGAGATTTATCGCGCGGCACAGGTGTTGCGCGACGTTGCGCGCCATCCGGTGCTGATTGGCCCGACGCGCCTCAATCAGGAGGCTCAGATATATCTGAAGCCTGAGAATCTGCAACACACCGGAGCCTTTAAGCTCAGAGGTGCATATTATAAAATATCGCAACTCACCCCCGAGGAGCGAGCCAAAGGTGTGATAGCCTGTTCAGCCGGCAATCACGCCCAGGGGGTGGCGCTTGCAGCTACGGCCAACGGTATCCGCTCGCTCATCTGCCTTCCGGCCGGTGCTCCCATATCAAAGATTGAGGCCACGCGCCGGTTGGGAGCCGAGGTGTGTTTGGTGCCGGGTGTCTATGATGATGCCTATCAGAAAGCCATTGAGCTCCAACACGAGCACGGATACACTTTCATCCATCCCTTTGACGATCCCAAGGTGATAGCCGGTCAGGGCACCATCGGGCTTGAAATACTCGAAGAGATGCCCGATGTTGAGGCTGTGATTGTCCCTGTGGGGGGTGGCGGACTGATAGCCGGCATTGCTTTCGCCTTGAAACAGCTCAAACCGGATGTGAAAATCTATGGAGTCCAGGCCGAAGGAGCACCGTCAATGGCCCTCTCAGTGCGTTCAGGCCGGCGGGAGCACCTCAACTCGGTGTCGACCATTGCCGATGGTATTGCCGTCAAAGAGCCGGGACTAAACACGTTTGAGTTCTGCTCTCGCTACGTTGACGAAATCGTCACCGTCACTGAAGATGAGATTGCCGCCGCTATCCTCGCCCTCATAGAGCAACAGAAGCTGGTGGCCGAGGGTGCCGGAGCGGTCAGCGTGGCGGCGGCTATGTTTGACAAGGTGCCCATACGAGGCAAGAAAGTGGTCTGCGTGGTGTCAGGCGGCAATATTGATGTCACCATCCTCAACCGCGTCATCACCCGCGGCCTCGTCAAGAGCGGACGCAACTCCACTCTGCGTCTGGATGTTGGCGACAAGCCCGGGATGCTCTCAGGCATCTGCAATATCCTCGCCGAAAATGGTGCCAACATCATATCCGTCACCCACGAACGCAACTCTGACCTCACGTCAATCAACGGCTGCATTCTCTCCATAGAGATTGAGACCCGCAACAACGATCACATAGCCCAACTGCGCAAGGCACTCACTGATGCCGGCCACCACGTGGTCCATTAACCCCTACCCCACTTCCCAATCCAATATGAAAAAGTGCCCACTATTGATTATAGCCGCTCTTCTGCTCTCGCTTGCGGCCTGCAAGACTAACGAGTCCAATTATCGCGCAGCATACGAAGCCGCTATCGAGAAGCAAAAAGAGTCAACGGCTCTTGACTCCACCATCTACGGCAACTATCGCCGACAAGCCTCAATGGCACGCCTGGCCGCCGGCTCTGACACTTTGCCTCTGCGCACGGAGTCAGTGGCCTACACTGAAAATGGGGGGGCTTCGCGTGAAACAGTCAAGGTCTACAACGTTGTGGTGGGGCAGTTCAAGCAGCTCTTCAACGCTCGCCAGATGCGTGAGCGACTGCAAGCGGAGGGCTATCCCGACGCTATGATAGTCCACACCCGCGAGCCTCTCTACTATGTGATAGCAGGCACTGCCGGAACACCTGAAGAGGCCCGCAATCTGTATCAACGCGTCAGCCGCGACAAAGCCTTAGTCCTCAAATCGCCTCTTCCTTTCATCCTTCGCCCCAATCATCTGGCTCATTGACATAGGGAGAGGGCTCGTTGGATGAAGTCGGGCGCAGAGCAGGGAATCCAATTGACGGGTATCGGGGCAATGCGCCGCTCCATACCGCGAAACCAGGTCATCTGCCGCTTTGCAAACTGATGTATGGCGATTTCCAGCCCGGCCACCATCTCATCATAGTCCATCCGGCCGGTGAGGTGTAGTGTAAGATATTTATATTCAAGCCCGTAATAAATCAGATCGGCCGGAGGAACTCCGCCATCGAGCAGGCTCTGCACCTCGGCCACCATTCCTTCAGCAAGGCGTGCGTGAAGACGCTCTGTGATGCGGCGTCGGCGTGTGTCTCTATCCACATCAACCCCAATCACTATGGCATCCGACTCGGGATGAGGAAGGGTTTGCCGGGCCGCTTCGGGGTGGTCGGCATAGTAGGTTTGAATCTCTATGGCACGAATAGCCCGCTTTGCGGTGTCGACGTCCGTCACATTGTGGAGAGTCTTCATGGCAGCAAGAATTTCAGTCAGTTCATCAAGCTGTTTCCCTTCTAAGCGTTTACGGAGTTCGGGATTTTCGGGCACTTCCGGGAGTTCTACCCCTTTGAGAATGCTCTCTACATAAAGTCCGGTGCCGCCACACACTATCACTCTATTTCCACGGGCCTCAATGTCGGCCCTGGCGGCACGAAAGTCTCGCAGATATTCATAGAGGTTATATTTGTATCCGGCAGGGCAGATATCAATCAGATGCACGGGAGTGTCGCCATACTCGCCAATGTCTTTACCGGTGCCAATATCCATCCCGCGATACACCTGTCGCGAGTCGGCACTAATAATCTCGCCCCGAAGCTCCCGCGCCAGCTCTACGGCACGGCGAGTCTTGCCGGAAGCAGTCGGCCCGGTGACTACAATGAGCGGATTATGTCGGCCCGGCGCAGTCACCTCTTGTCGCTCCCTCCCAAGCGATGGAGCAAACGGCGCAGACGGAATAAGGGCTTGTCTTCGTTAAATTCAGCCACTCTGAGCCATAACGGCGAGTTGAAATCCACATCCCAATCGCAGATGCCACTGATACGGAACACCGGCCTGTAGTTTTTCACTTTGTAGAGCCGTCGGCCATCGGCATCGTAGGTCTTCCAGGCCATTGTCACCGTGTAAAGGCGATGAATTTCCGACGCAAGCATCGGGGTGATATCGCGATTGTGCAGGAGACGCTCAAGCTGCGGTATCGTCAGCCATTCTCCTTTGAGGAGCGAAGAGTCAACGGCCTGAGGGTCTTTGAGACAGCAGATGAAATATTATAGCTTTTATCAGTATCTGCGGGACACTTTCGG
>JAFLRW010000054.1:0-7102 GCA_022511285.1 Duncaniella sp. | reverse complement strand
AGACAGCAGATGAAATGAAAGATATTATGACTCCCGGTGGAGTCAGCCGAATAATACATAAATCGGATGTCAAAGCTCTCGGGTGCAATCTGAGCGAATTTACTGAAAATCTCGCGCGCCTCATCGAGAGGCACTTCTCTGCGATAGTTGAAAGCGAGGAGAGCCGGAGTGTCATATTTATTTAAATCAGAGTGCTCGCCTAATTCATCCTCACGGCCAATGAAAAAACTCTCTCCACACATTACAATGAAGCGAATGGATGTCGATGCGCCGCTCTGACCGGCAGTCTTCTCCATAGCCTGATAGAAGTGAGCCCAAATGGTGAAATAGCGCACGGCAAGATAGCCCACTGAGACAAGGTAGAGAATCGTCGGCACCCATCCGAAGAAGAAGCGGTCAGGGATATTGACATTGACGTTGATATAGTAATATAGATAATATCCCCAGGAAATCAGGGTGAGGACAGCCGAGATGCATAGCAGGAAGATGCGCTGATAGCGGCTCTCGTCGCCATATAGCTTGCCGAGGGAGCCTCGCTCGGTGAGAGTGCCGAGCACCATCCGGCAGCGGCGGCACGCCTCATATTTAGTGCCCCGAATCTGAGCCCACACTACGTTGGCAAGCAGCACGGGCGAGAGAATCAGCGCTGTGATGAATGGCTGCTCTTTGTTGAGCGCTTCGCTCTCGAAGAAGAGATCGATAATGCCTTTGGAATAGATTAGCATGATGACCACCATTATCAGCCCGCTCATCATAAGAGAGCGCAGCGAGATGGTGAGCACTTGGGGACAGACGGCAGTGCGGGTGCGCAGCGAGGAGCGGTTGTAGGCTGTCAGCAGAAACGACGAAAGCAATACCACAGGCGGAACCACCCAGGGCGCGGCGTAGACGCTGATTATATTTGGCATCACAAGCAATCCGCCGGCCACTACCCAGTTGAGCCATAGGTTGAAGATTGCGGTTTCTTGCGTTATGTTGCGGTCTCTCATAGGCTGAATTTCCGGATGAAGCGGGGTGTAATCAGAGATTGCGGTCAAAATAGTCGAGCATCTTGGAATAGACGCTCAGGCGTGCATCACACCCCTTAATAGAGTGGTTCATATTCGGGAAAAGGAGCATATCACAGAGACGCCCCTGTCCTTGCATAACAGACACGTACTGCATTGTGTTCATAAGATGAACATTATCATCCGCTGTGCCGTGGATAATCAGCAGAGGGATGTCAAGATTACCGGCATATGTGAGCGGTGCAGAGGCAGAGTATCCTGTGGGGTTCTGCATCGGCGTGAGCATATATCGCTCGGCATAGACAGTGTCATAGAATCGCCAGTCAGTCACAGGCGCAATGGCGACTGCGGCGGCAAAGGGATTGGAGCCTCCTTGTGTGGAGGTCACCGCCATCAGCGTCTGATATCCGCCGTAGCTCCACCCGGTGATGCCGATACGTGAGGGGTCGACATAGCTTTGCTGCGCTATCCAGCGGGCAGCTCCACGGAGGTCGATGGTCTCATAGCATCCGAGATTTTTATAGACCCCCTGCTCCCAGTCACGGCCTCGACCGCCGGTGCCGCGCGGGTCGACACAGAGCACCACATATCCTTTCAGAGCAGCATACTGAGTCCAGTCGATGTGCCAACGATTGGTGACTTCCTGCGAACCGGGGCCACTGTATTGGTTAATAATCACCGGATAACGGCGCGAGGGGTCAAAGTCGGAGGGCTTGATGATATAGGCGTTCATCTCCACCCCCTCGGCAGTGGTGATGGTAAAAAACTCCCGGCGCGGAGCGGCGGCATAGCGTAAAGCTATCGACTTGCTCTCTTCGAGCGTGCGCACTAATTTGTCGCCTGCCGTGGCATAGAGTTTTGCCACCGGAGGAGTGTCGGAGGTGGAGTGTATCAGGCAATAGTGGGTAAAGCCCGGGGTAAACCAGAGTGAAGCCCACCCCTCGGCCGGCGAGAGCTGCTTTTGAGAGCCTTTCGGGTCAATGCGCGTCACCGCGCGATTGATGCTACCGGAGGCGGTTGACTGAACGTAGTGGTTGCCCTTGGTGTCTGCGCCATAATAAGCAGTGACATCATACTGACCGGAGGTGATGGTGCGGCTGAGAGCTCCGGCATAGGTGTATTCATAGGCGTGCTGCCAACCTGAGCGTGATGACAGGACTACAAACCCGTCCTTGCCAAAGGAGAGCTGTTCGTAGGTTGCCGTTGGGAGCCAGGCATCGCTCTGCTCCACGAGCACTGAGCGGCACACACTGCTGCGGGGATTGAGTGAATAGAGCTCCATACGTGTCTGCTCGCGGTTGAGGGTCACGGCCATCAGGCGGTCAGCCGACTCACCGCCGTAGGCTATGCGCGGGATGTATTCAATCGAAGCATCGGGGAGCGGAAGGTCTTTGGTCTTTCGATTGTCAACGTCGTAGGAGTGGATGCTGACACGTGCATTTGTCTGCCCTGCCACAGGATATTTGTAGCTGAACTGGCCCGGATAGAGCGCAAACTCCGGCCGAGCGTCGCATGTGCCTTCATAGAGGGTGAATGAGAATGTCGGGACGTCAGTTTCGTCGTATTTCAGATAGCAGAGCGTGAGGCAATCGGGAGCCCAGGCCATAGAACAGTCTGTTGCAAATTCCTCTTCATATACCCAATCAGGGACGCCATTAATCACTCGTCCTATTGCGCCGTCGCGGGTCACGGCCACCTCAGTGTCATAATCGAGCTTTCGGAGATAAATGTTATTATCATCGGCGGCGGTGAAGGCCACCATACGTCCGTCGGGCGAAAACAGGGGCGCACGCTGCGCGGGATGGGCGGTGGAGAGTGGACGGAGTATGCGTGTGCGCAACTCATAGACCCAGTAAGATGCCGAGACAGAGCGGCGATAGATGGCTTGCTTGTCAGTGGCTATCAGAAGTTTAGAACCGTCAGGGCTCACAGCAAAATCCTGGATGCCTCCCAGGAGCTTGTTTTCGCGAGTGTTAGCCACATCCATAACCGTCTCCTTTTCATTACCGGTCAGAGGATCGTAGCTCACGATACGTTTACCGTCACGCGTCAGCGTGAGCCAGCCTGAAGCATCGGCAGTAAAAGTCGGGCGCCCGGGCACAGGAGCATCATTCTGCGGATAGCAGTAGGGAGCCAGTTCGGGCATATTTGCAACAGTGGCACTTGTGGCAAAAGCCGGTATTGCGGCGAGTGTAAGGGCTATGAGGGTGTGTTTCATGACCTTATTCTATTCGTTGGGAGTGGGCGAGTGAAGTTCGTTGATAAGGAGAAGATTATGCAATCAGAAGAGAGTGAGCTGAGCGGCATCGTCATTGCTCGGGCGTCGAGCAGGCTCGTGGTAACCGAAGTCAGGGTCATCCTTTGGGGCTTTCTTCTGGGCCGGCGGTGGCGTCTCGGGGCTCTCTGCCTGTGTGAACCAATCGGTGGAGCTTAGTTCCTCGTCGATTCTGACTTTCTTGGGGCGACCACGACGGCGGCTATGGTCGCGGGTGTCGGAGTTGGTGTGAGGAATGGCCGGCGATTCTGTGCCCCCGTCATTGCTCCGGAGAGTCTCAATCTGCTCACGCAAGGCCTTAATCTCATCACGCAGGCGCTTCTCCGAGCCGGCTTGGTTGGCTAAATTGTTTTCAATGGTGTGACGCAACTCGGCATTCTCCTTGTTGAGGGCTGCGATTCGTGTCTCGTGGTCGGCGGCACGCTCTTTGCGTAGGGCATCCTGGAGTTCCCGAATGCGGTCTTCCAACCGTTTCTTAAGCTGCTCAAACTCTCCGAGTTTATCATTCACCATAGCAACGACCTCCTCTTGCTGAGTCTGATTCTCTTCCAACTCTCGGCGCGCCACAGCTGCAGCATTGCGCAAATCGCTCATCATCCTGTCGGCCATTCGGCTTTTCATCTCGGCCTGCTCGCGCAGGAGTGTCTGGCGATGAAGCTCGGCAGCTAATCCGGAGGCAATCAGCCCGGATATTGCATCGCCGGGTGCGGCCTTGGCCCGGGGCCCTCTTTTAGCCGCCTGAGCCTTTTCCAATTGATGTTCAAGGTCGGTGATGCGGTCCTGCAAAGCTCGCTTTTGATTCTCGATGCTGAGCTGGAGTTTCTTATTCTCCTTGCGCAGGCGTTCTCCCTCCTCGGCTTTACGGCGGAGAGTCTCACACTCATTACGGAGTTCTATGTCAGTCTCATCCCCCACAGTCCGGGCTACACGCTCCCTGAGGCTCTGCGAGAGCGAATCAATCAGATATTGGCGCTGGGCGTCGGTAGAGAGGCAGCGTCGGACGAAATCAGGCTGTGCAGAGTTGAACACCTCCAGAACGGCATCAAACAAGTCTGCCGGGAGGGAGGAATCGGCAGATGGCACACTCTTATCCGCGTCTTTTTGGCTTACGGGGAGGGCCGGAGGCATGACGGGATGGGGCGCAGAAGGGAGCTCGGCAGCCCGAAAGCCGTCAGAGACATAGTCCTCTGACAGCTCTTCGTCATCATAATCCGGTTCAAAGCCGAACACTCGCTTTATTCCATTAAAAAATGACATCTCAAACAGTGGGCAGATGGGTTTGTTAAAACAGGATAGTTACTCTGACAAAGGTAACTAAACTTCTCGGAAAAACCTTACCAAACGTGTGGGAAATTTGCTTTCGGTGCAAAAAACTATTCATCGAGACGTCACTGCACAGAAAGCGACACGCTCCGACGGGATTGTGGTCCGACGGAGCGCGCGTAATGGGATTGTTGGGTTGAATTACTGGAGCGATGCAGTGTATGTGGCTTTCATTCCTGCAAGGTCAATCTTCGAACCGCCGATTTCCACTTCGTTGCCATATTCAGCGATGAAAGCGTCAATCATATGGACAATAGCAGCATAGATATCGGGGAAGTAGGTGTAGGCAGCGGGATCGATGGTCTCGAGAGCGTAGACGGGATAAGCTGATTCGCCCAGGAGAGCCATTGTGTAGACATCCACATCATGATGGGGAGCCGTGAGCTGGTCGAAGCCTATGATGGGGAGCCCGTCGTAAGCCTTTACGGTAACATCTTCGATTTCGGCTGTCCACGAGGGTGTAGTAGAGACGATGAGCAGTGTATTCTCATCGAAAGAGGTGTCTTCTTTATACTGCTTCAGGACTTTGTCAAAGTTGGCCTTGAGAGCGAAACTGCGGGCAAAGCCTACTATGATCTGAGCGTTGAAGTCGGGAGCGTAGTAGCCACCATTGACAAAATAGAATGTGTTACCGCTCTTTGAATGGTAGTACCACCGCTTGTTCTCTAAGCCTGCTTGGTAGCGAGGGTAAGGATTAGCGCCAAGGACGTCCGGGAGTTGACGATCGCCTCCGAGGTCGTCGCAAACGAGTTCGCCAATATTTTTCACTGACATGTTAGCTGTTCCGGCAACAAGCGAATTGTAGAGAGCCAGCTCCTCAGCATTGCCGGTCCAGTCAGCACCGGTCGCCCAGACGGGAACTTCCACGCGGTTGGGCACCCACACTGCCACGGGCTCATCTTCGTCATTACAAGAGCTCACACCCAGCAAGAGGGCGGGAACTACAAGAGCAAGATAGAGTAATCTCTTCATTTGAATCTTGATTTTATGATTGGTGATGGTAAATGCACAAAAAATGATACCAAAATTGGAAATTTGCTTGCAAAATTACGCAATGTTTCCTAAAATTGCAAGCAAACAGCAAAGTTTTTTACTAAATACCCAACTTTAAATAACGAGTTATTGCTTGCGGGAGAAAGAACCATCATCTGAATTACATAATTTTCTTTCTCAATCATTGTCATACTACTCCAACGATTGAGAAAGTATGATAAGTCACGCAGGTCACGTTCCTTTGACTTGCGCCACAATTCATCAAATTCAGCGTCAGTCATTTATTTATATCCGAGTGAAAGGGCTGCACGATATAAATTTTTGCAAATCATATCTCCTTCAAAAGTATCACCCCATACTTTGAATGGTTCCTCCCGTTTAACTTCATAATCCATATTGCATTGAGCTAATATGGATTTAATCATATTTATTTGTTCTTCCATTTTTATCTGGTCTTTATCTTCATCTGACGAATAAAAACCCCAATAGGGACGGTTATTATTATCAGTTACTCCGGCCCAACAACCAATCCAAATGTCGTTAAACAAAAGCCCGAAAGAATATTCTCCATTTTTATCTATATAAGATACTACATTGGGGAATTCTTTCTTAATTTCGTTCTCCCATTCTTTTATAAATGAAATAGCAACTTCTCGACGCAAACCGTCAATAGAGTTTCTTAACTGGTCAAGTTCAGAAATTGTTTCGTCTATTGCATTCCATTTATCAATTGGAGAACCTTCAGGAAGCACTCTTTCTCTTAAAAATTCGGTTATTGCCATATTTAATTTGTTGCTAAAGCGAGTGTTATATAAACCTTTCAGATAATAAGCAAATTGCATCATACAAGACTTTAATGGCCACTGTTTTTGAGGCAATAATTCTGCCTCTTCAATCAGCCATTCTGAAAAATCATTATGCAATTTGACAATGTTTTTGTTTAGCCTTTCTAAAATATTTTTATCACATTTGGAGCACCAAGATATTTGCTCATTGTCCAAAATCATTTCAGGGAAATCGCACCAGCATTCATACCTACCTTCCCTACATCTCCGATCCTCATTTTTTGTATACTCCCAATCCAGTGGTAACCGACCAGCCGATTTACGTATAAAAGTATCAATATATTGAGGCATAATTACAAGGAATATATCCTTCTCATCATACTTTTCTTTCAATTTGGCGATGTATCTTGCCAATTGATTTCGTTGGAACGGAGCGTTCTTTAACTTATTCTCTATTATTATAGCGTAATTCTTATCCTTGATTGCAATATCTAAATTTTCTTTTGCGGCTCGTATAACGGGCTGGACTACATCAATCTCGGTATTGATGAACTTGTGAACAAACGACTCGAGCAACTTATATCCGTTATCATCCTTATAACTTAAAATATTGCTCACCACCTGACTCGTCAGTGTTTCTCTGATGCCACCGATTATATCTAATAAACCACCATTATAGGCAGGTTTGTAGGGAGAACTTTCTATGAAATTTTGCAATT
>JAFLRW010000053.1 GCA_022511285.1 Duncaniella sp. | reverse complement strand
GTATGAGTGGCAAAGCTATGTTGGGTTCGCAAAATATAATGTCGGAAAGATTCCGGGCATTGCCAGTGCATCAAATATAACCGTTACTATCCTTTTGGATGTGAACAGTGGTGTAACAGTTAAAATGGGTAACCAATATAACTTCGAGACTGATGGACCATTTAATGTAGGAGTGCCTATAGAAACTTCTAATTATAGCGATGTCTTTAAATCTTGTAAAGATAGTTGGTCATATTTGCCGATAACTTATTATGACATAGACAGAGCAAAAATAGACGAAGTCAAGATAAAAGTGACATTTGAATAACTAAACAAACTCAATATATAAATTGCATAAATTCCGGAAAGCGGGGGCCTGTGAAGGTCTCCGCTTTCACTCTTCTGAAATTTCATCGCCTTTAATTTTCGCGCTGTCAAGGATTATTCGTACCTTTGTGGCCTCTATCACACACAAAAAACTCCAACTCGATTTTATTATGATTAAAAAAATATTCCCTCTGCTCGCCACCGCCGTCATCGGCACCTTGGGGTTCACATCTTGCCTCGATGTGACCGACGAGCGCCAGGATGTCACCCTCACCTACGCCGGCGAACTTTGCTTTAACCGCATCACCGACCTCGAGTCAGGCGACGTCTCCTACTCCCTCAACCCCACCTACAATATGCTGTTCGACCAGATTGGCAACAAGGTGACCGTCGACATGTCAAACATTCAGCTCTCCACCATGTTCTCGGGCCTCGCCTTCAAGCTCCCTGAGATTGACTATAAATACAACAGCGAAACCGCCTTCTTTGAAGCCTCCGGCAAGGACCTCACTCCGCAAAACGCTGCAGGAAGCTATGTATTCTCCCATTTCTCTCTCAAGACCATTCCCGGACGCATCGTGCAGTCCACTCAAGCGCCGGTTTATCTCATCAACTTCACTCTCAACAATCGCTATCGCATCACGGCCTTCCCGGTGGCCCCGGTGCTCGTCGGTGAGCTAAACGCCTCTAATGTCAACGGCGACACCGAGCCGTTCCGCACCACCGACTCCTATCTCACGCTCCGTGTGTTCCCCGAACGCATGTCTGCCAACATTGTCATCGGGGCCTCGAAGTTTGCCTCCGATATGATGACCACTGATTTTGTGGTGAAAGATGTTCCGCTGCAGTGCACCGACTCCGGCTATACCATTTCCCTCCCTGCCGACGACATCCGCCAGCTTTACTACACCAACGACAAGCCCTTCGAGGGGTGCACCGTCAGCAACCTCGCCATCTCCTTTGACCTTGAGTCCGGAGCCACCACCCTCACCGGCATCTTCGATGTCTACAATCGCTTGGGCGATGACTTTGACCCTGCTCAAACTTTCGATGTCAAAATGTCGCTCAGCTATCTGTTCCTGGTCGAAAACTGACTCGGCGCCTCGGCGCGCATCACTCATACAATAACCCACCGAATCGCCTGACGGGCGCATCCGGTGGGTTAATTCTTGCCACACCTCGGCCACCGCCCGTTTTTTTACCGCCACGCCCCTTTTTCTGCTCCGTTTTTGTGCAGATTCCTTCGTTTTTCATCCATAACTCCTTGTTTTATTGACAACAATATATTATATTTGCCTCTGAAAAACGCTTATTTTTGCCTTAGATCTTCATTGAACAACGTCGCAAACTACAATAAGTATATCCATTTTCTAACCATAATCTTTAATACCTAAACTGTTTAATCTATGAATCGGAAAAACTTCTGTATGTCCCTGGCACTGGCGTGTCTGCTTGGCGTGGGTAGCGCCAACGCCGCCTTCAAGGACATCAAAGTGGACCTCACCAACGGCAATCTGCTCACTGCGGAGGAGATTTCGTCGGAGTCTATGGTCACTTTCGGTCTCGCTGTTGCCGACGACGGCACAGTGACGCGCGTGGAGAAGGAAGATGCCTCTTCGGCTATCACCCTCACCGGCAAATTTCACTCAAACGAGCACGGATGGGGCAACTTCTCATCGACAGTAGCTGTCGAGGGCCCTGTGCACATCTCTATGGGCTCTTGCGGTTGGGGTCAGGATGTCACCATCAAGAATGCCGCCGGAGAGGTTGTTGGCACTTTCAACACCAACGACGGCACTTGCTACCACAACACAAAGTCAACCCTCGGCACCTACTATCGCGGCGGGGCGACAACCCTCACCATTTCAGGCGGCGGCTACACCCCCTATTTTGCTGTTGAGGCAGTTGATGAAGCCGACATCCCCAACTCTCACGAGGTTACATTCTCTCTCGGCGATGCCACAGGCGTGGCTCCGGCTAAACTGACCGTAGACGACGGCGACACCTTCACCATCCCTGTCAACTGCACTGTCTTTGCCGAGGGCAAGACCCTCACAGGCTGGAACGACGGCTCGAAGACCTATCAGATTGGCGAGGTGGTCACCGTTACCGCCGACCTCACACTCACTCCGGTGTTTGTGACCAACACTGTCTCTCTTGCCGACCGCACCTCGGAAGTGACCCTCACCTGGGACTTCCAGCAGAAGAACGGCGCGCCGGTGGTGGCTTATCAGAATCAGGACGGCTTGTTCTGGGTGGCTCAGGCCACTGTCGGCACTGAGGTGATCGACGTCAAGCTCCCCTTCTCCACCAACCCCGGCAAGATGGCCAACGGCAACTGGCAGGATTGGTGTCAGCTGAACGAGGGCACCACATTCCAAGTGCCCTCTTGCAAGGGTGCCACCATCTCGCTCGAGAGCTATAGCGCTTGTAATGCAACCGTCGATGGCAACCCGATGACCGTCAACGGCAACAACGCCACTTTCTCAGTGCTCACATCGGCCGACACTGCCGAGCTTGTCATTGGAAATCAAGGCAGCTACTATCGCTATATCAGATCTGTGCTCCCCGTAGTGGAGAGCGCCGGCGGTGGCGCCACTTACACCGACGAGCCTGTCAGCGTGGTGTTTGCCATGAACAATCCTGACAACCTCGGCGACTACACAGCCACTCCCACGCAGGCTTTCAATCTCGTGTCGTTTGACAAAGGCGACTGCGAAGTCACAGGCACAGCCGTTGTCACCAAGCCCGGTGGCGAAAACACCTCTATCACCGGCATCAAATTCAAACCCTCAGGCAATACCACAGCCCTCAACTGGTTTGTTCGTCCTGCCGCCGACCTCACATTCACTCCCACTCGTGTGCAGGGCTACATCAACCGCTGCGGCACTGATGCTGAAAAGGGTGTGGTGGTGACCGCCAAGAAGGCCAATGGCGAAACCGTTACTTTAGGTACATACACCGCTTGGCGTCAAGGCAAGGCCGACAACCAGAAGCCTTATGACAGCGAAGCCGTCCACATGTACGACATCACTCTGACTCCCGAGCAGCAGGCTCAACTCAAAGGCACTGAAGGTTTTTATCTCACTGCCTCAGTCGGTGTCGGAAACACTAAAGAAGGTCTCTTCGGTGAGGTGACTATCGAAGGTAAGGTTGACGGCACTGTTGTCGCTGTCAACACATATACACTCTCCGTCATTGCCAACCCCGCCGACGGTGGTACTGTTTCGGCCTATCCCGCTGCCGATGAGTATATGGACAATGACTTGGTGGCCATCACTGCCACTGAAAACTTCGGCTACAAGTTTGTCAACTGGACTGACAAGGCCGGCAATGTCGTGTCTGACCAGGCTAAGTTCAACTACACAGTGACTGCCGATGAAGTGCTGACAGCTAATTTTGTCACCGTCAACACCTACGAACTGAAATATGACGTTGAGGGTGGCGCCAACATCTATCAGATTCAGCCCACTCCCGCTCCCACTACGGTCGAGGGCAAGATGATGTATGAGGAAGGCACCAAGGTGACCCTCACCGCCATCTCTAACCCAATCATGACCTTTACCAACTGGAGCGACGGCCAGACTTCAAGCGAAATCAGCTTTATGATGGACGCCGACAAGGAAATCACCGGCGTATTCTCCGCCTCTGACTTCGTTGTGGGCTGGGACTTCTACCTCGCAGGTGCAAGCGGCCGCGCTGCCGACTTCTATGCCGAGGACAATGACGCCGTGCAGCTCGTGCTCCGCAATGCCGATGGCGACATCCAAGGCTGGCTCGACAAGAGCGAAGTGGCCGCAGGCGGTTACGAAGGCCGTCCCGCTGCCGTCAACTGGAGAACCGGCTCTACTGAAGGCGACGTGGGCCACTACTATTGGCAGACCACTGTCAACGCCGCTGCGTTCACCGGTCTTAAAGTGCTTGGTGGCATGACATATAATTACAATGCCTACACCACCTACACCGTTGAGGCTTCTACCGACGGTGAGAACTGGACCAAGGTTGGCGACGTCAAGCTCGAAGGCGCCAAGACTTGGGTTGACTATGAGCTTAACATCCCCGAGCAGTTCAACAACAAAGAGGCTCTCTCTCTGCGCTGGATTGCCGACAAGACCTCTGAGGTAAAAGGCACCGCCAGCAAGAACGACGGTATTGCCTTGGGTGCAACATTCATCATCGGCACTCCGCCACTCATCGACGACGGCACAGCTCCCGTGCTCGTCAGCCAGGTGCCCGCCGAGGGCGATGAGACCGCTTCTATCAACGGACGCATCGTGCTCAACTTCGACGAGAAAGTCAAGGTGAAAGAGGGCACTAAGGCCACTCTCGGCTCTCAGTCGCTCGAGCCTTCTGTTTCCGGTAAGACCGTGATGTTCGCTTACAAGAACCTCGAGTATGCCACAAAATACACCTTCACTCTCCCCGCAGGCTCTGTAATGGACCTCACCGACAATGCTGTGGCCGAAGCCATCACCATCAACTTCACCACTCGCACCAAACCTGAGGTGGCTAAGGCGCTCTACGACTTCATTGTGCCCGACGACGGTACTCTCGACGAGGCTATCGCCGCCGCCAACACTCGCGACAATGCCACACTGCGCTATCGCATCTTCATCAAGAACGGCAACTACAAGCTCGCCGCTTCCAAGGATGGGACAAAGACCGGCAGCGACGGCAATGCATATCCCGACCCCACAGTTTATATCAATAAGGGCAACATCTCGTTTATCGGCGAGAGCATGGAGGGTGTAGTCATCACCAACTCTGTGCCCGAAGTTGAAATCAACGGCCAGTATGGTCCGGCCAACGTGCTCGAAGGTATCGGCAACGGCGACGTGATGCGCCTCCAGAAGGACGCCACCGGCTGCTACTTCCAGAACCTCACCATGAAGTCGAGCATGGGCGACTCTCGCGGCCGCGACATCGTGCTCAACGACAACTCTGACAAGACCATCTTCAAGGATGCTTGCCTCTGGGCTTATCAGGACACATACGTTTCCAACAACGCAAGCGGCCTCTTCTACTTTGAAGGCGGCATCCTCCGCGGTCGCACCGACTTCCTCTGCGGCAAGGGCGACGTGTTCTATCAGGGCGTCAACCTGATTATGTGTGAGAAGGGCGGCTACATCACAGCTCCCTCCAATGCTAAGAAGTATGGCTACGTGTTCAACGAGTGTGAAATCACCGGCGGCACAAGCGATGTCAACGGCAGCTTCACTCTGGGCCGTCCTTGGGGCTCAGGCGATCCCACCTGCTACTACATCAACACTAAGATGACTGCTCAGCCCTCAGCTGCGGGTTGGAACGAGATGAGCGGCGGCTGGCCCAAACGCTTTGCCGAGTACAACTCCACAACAGCTGCCGGCACCGTCATTGACCTCAAAGACCGCAAGAAAATCTTTGCCGACACCCACGAGAACAACCCCGTGCTCACACGCGAAGAGGCTGAAGCAATCACCCTCTCTGCCGTTATGGGCGACTGGGATCCCTCAGCTCTCACCGAGCAGGCTCCCGAGCCTCAGAATGTGGTGAGCGACGGTTCTGTCATCACCTGGGACAACTCTAAGTATGCTTTACTCTGGGCCATCTGCGCCGACGGCAAGGTGATTGACTTCACCACCGAGCCTACCTACTCGCTCGACGCTCCCGCTGCCGTAGCCGCTCAGGACGCTGCCCGTGCAGCCGCCATCGTCTACTCCGTTCGCGCTGCCAACGAGATGGGCGGTCTTGGTGCTGCCGTTGTGGCCGGCGATGCATCGTCTATCGCTGAGACTGTAGCTGACGGCGAAGTTGTCGAGACTGTATTCTACAACCTCCAGGGCATCCGCGTGGTGGCCAACACCCCCGGCGTCCTCGTCAAGGTTGAGACCCTCGCCAACGGCACAACACGCACATCGAAAGTGATTGTGAAATAACCACTCTCTGAGTCACAGTTTCCAATAATTACATATTTCTCCCCTCGGCCCCCTGCCACGCGATGTGACAGGGGGCTTTTCTCTCTCATCGGGCTTCCTCGGTGAAGTCTTTGATGTGTGCTTCGATTATTCTTAGGTTGCGGTTGTCGATAGAGAGAACTCCGTCTGACAGAAAGCGGCGGATGGTGTCTTCTATGCGACAGTCTGTGTCGGTAATCAGATTGCGCAGCGCTATTGTCTGCGTGTGGGCCTCGGGGTGGGCACACTCTGACTCTCTGATAAGGTTGTAGTGCAGAAAGTCTGTCAGCAGCCGTGTGGCCATATCCCGCTCTCCGTTGTCGAAAGAGCGGGTCAGGATTATGTTGCAGATTACAGCAAGTTTATATGATATAAACTCCTTTGTCTCCGGGATTGCATCTTCGCGCAATTCCCTATAGCTGCGCCAGGCTTTCAAATGACGAGCTGCGGGACTCTGCTGATATCGTGTGATAAAAGACGCCAATCCGAGAGTATAGGCCAAGAACTGCTTGCGCTGCAAAAAGGCAGCCGCCACGTCGGCATACTTCTTGCCGTTGAGGTCGGTGGCACTGTCTTTGCGCTTGCGATAGCAATGTATGGGGCGCTCTATGCCGGCTATGCGAGTGTCTTCAAACAGATATAGGATAAAGTCCGGGAAATCCTCAAATGCCTCAATCTCGTTAAACCGCCGGTCAATCAGGCAGTCGTCCGGCCGGGAGTGTATGGAGTCTGCTTTCACACGGTCAGCAATCTCCTCATTGTAGGCCTTGATGTAGCCGAGATAGCGCTCCATAGTGGCATAGCTGTAGACTTTGGTCCAGCCGAGAGTGTCGGTGAAAATGAGATTGCGGTCATACTCCACTCCTACCCGCTTTCCGGCTATGAACTTCACCTGCTCGTTGTGGAACTTGCCGCCGGCGTTTGACAGCACACTCCCCATGTCATTGAGGTTGCGGAATGTGGTCAGGCAGATGTCGGCATGGGTGGCGTTCATCACCACGGCTATATCCATCAAGGCATCCTTGCGGTCGAGATAGTCGTCATCGTCAAGCAGGAGGGCAATATCGCGCTCTGAGGCTTCAGTCAGAAATGCTTCGCGAATCTCTATCGACGAGCCCGAGGGGCCGAAATGTCTCGAAGCTTTCTTGTAGATGCATATCTTTTTTAAATCGTCGATATGATCCGGCTTGGGGCCATGCTTGGCAAACAGATTCTGTTCAATCTGCTGTATAAGGTCAGTGCCGTCCGACTCCGGAGCGCCCCCCTTGGGGCAGTCGTCAAAAATGATTATGCGCTTGTTGGGATAGGTCTGGTCGAGCACCGTGTTGATGCTCTCAGTGATGAAGTCGAGGCGCTCTTTGTAGTAGTGGGTGCGTATCAGAACATAAATGAACGGAATGCGGTCGACGATATATCTCTGTCCGTTTGCATAATAGTCCTCAAGCGCATTGTAATGGGTGTTTATGCTCTTGAGATACTTCATAGCAAACATATTTGCTATCTTACGGACCGCCACTACAGCAGCAAACGTTGAAGCGAGCATTGCAGTGGTGGGCGTCAACATTTCCACTGAGCCTGCCAACAGCACCCACATCAATGCAGCCGCCAACAGGAAGCCCGCCTCAGCCCAAATATTCTTTATGCTCCGGGCACGCGACTTTACAGAGTGGAAACACCCGATGTCCACCAACAGCAGTCCCACGAAAAGCAGTATAATCCAGTCGCTGAGGTCAAGGGCGTGGGCCGACACAATCAGCACTATCACCGGCACAAAGATTATCACGAAGGATAGGCCCATGAAAAACTCGTTGTAGTAGAACGACTCGTTGAGCGAGTTCATATCCTCGTTCATCACATTCTTGGCCAGACGTCCGCTCACATAGTCCAACGTGCGGTTGGGCTTGTCGGTGAGATAGAGCCAGTCAGGAATATCAGGTTTGTGGACACCGCATAGCTTCACCCACAGGCAGGCGTGATACACTGAGCCGTAGATTAATATCTCCACCATTTTGCTCAGGAAAGAATACCCCTTGCGCTCAATCCCCTTGCGTCCGGAGGAGTTTCTGGTCAGAAATCTCAGTGCCTTGATTAGCAACTCCTCGATATATGCCCTCACCGACTGGATGATGATGCCGGCAAAAAGCGATACCACGAGGATTATCACCAATGTAAATGTGTCAAAATAATGGCCCCCGAACGCTCTAATCACTTTTCCCGACAGTCCTTTGATTTCCGACGGATGAACGTCGAACACCGCGGGGTCATACATATTTAGGAGCAGCACGAAATACAACAGCGCCACGCCTCCTAAGAGCACAAAGCGGATTATATCGGAAAACTTTAACTGAGCATTCATTGGGAGAGATTAAGATCCCCCGGTAATCTTGCGAAACGACACCGGGACGGGGGTTGTGAAAAACATATCTTGGCGAGTAATCGGATGGACAAAGCGCAACGTCTGTGCGTGAAGCGCCATACGATGGATGGGCGATGACCCTGCGCCGTAACGGCGGTCGCCAATTATGGGATGGCCGAGGTCTTTGAGATGCACACGTATCTGATTCTTTCGCCCGGTGTCGAGCTCCATCTCCATCAGCGCATAGCCTCCGGCTCGGCTGAGTGTCCGATAGCGTGTCACGGCAAGCTGGCCCTCCTCGGGATTATTAGTGGAATAGACCTCATATCGCGAGTTTTCAGCCAGATAGCTGCGCACTTCGCCGGCTTCGGGGTCGGGCACACCTTCAACCACGGCAAGATACTTGCGCTCAAGCACCATATTGTTCCAATTATGCTGCAGACGCTCCTTGGCCTCCTCACTTTTGGCAAAAATCATCAGTCCCGACGTATCGCGGTCAAGGCGATGCACTATGAATATCTTATTCCTTGGATTCTGCCATTTCAGATACTCTTTCAGGATGCTGTAGGCAGTCCCATCCTTCACCTTGTCATTGCCCATTGAAAGGAGTCCGTAGCCTTTGTTGACCACCAACAGATGGTCGTCCTCATACACGATTTTGAGTCGACGGTGATAAAACACCTTAAACTCACGCGTCAGATTAGCCTTTACCTCATCGCCCTCGACAAGTGGAGCATCAAACTGTCTCACCGGCAGGCCATTGACTGCAATCTGATTGTGGGCAAGCAAGCTTTTCACCTGGGTGCGCTTCCGTTGCGGCATCACCTCAAGCAGAAACTTCAACAGAGTGCTCTCGGAAGCAACGGAGTATGTTTCTATAACGTCGGGCCGAAACGCACCTCGTTCGGCTCCGGGCTTTGTGGTAAATGGTTTGCGAGAGGACATAGGGGTGCAATATTATTTCTTAGCAGACGATGCGCGGCGCGAACTCTTCTTCGGAGCCGCATCCTGGGCGGCGATTATGGCCCGCACCTCGTCAATGGTGAGCGACAGAGGGTCAGCCACTGTCTTGGGTATTTTATAATTGGACTTCTTATATGCTATATAGACTCCGTAACGTCCGTTGAGGATGCTCAGTTCAGGGTCATCATCAAAGGTTTTAAGCACTTTGCCGGAGTCAGCCTTCCGCTTCTCCTCAATGAGGGAAACCGCCTCTTCAAGCGATATCGACGTGGGGCTCAACGTCTTGGGAATGCTGACAAACTTGCCGTCGTGACGCAGGTACGGGCCGAAACGTCCCACCGCGGCTGTCACCTTCTTCCCCTCAAACTCTCCCACTTCACGCGGCAGTTCAAAGAGCTTCAGTGCAGCCTCGAGTGTGATATCGAACACGCTCTGGTCCTTCTCGAGCGAGGCAAAGCGCGGTTTTTCATCAGCATCTGCGGAGCCTATCTGCACCACCGGTCCGAACCGACCTATCTTAACATAGACAGGCTGTCCGCTGGCAGGGTCGGTGCCGAGCAGGCGCTCACCCACCTTGCGCTCGGTGCGCATTTCGTTGGCCTTCTCCACCTCGGGATGGAAAATGTTATAGAAATCTGAAATTTCCCCTTTCCAATCGGCGTCGCCTTCGGCTATGCGGTCGAACTTTGCTTCCATTCCCGCCGTAAAGTCGTAGTCGAGGATATCGGGGAAATGCTTGGTGAGAAATTCGTTGACTATGATGCCGGTATCTGTAGGAATCAGCTTCCCTTTGTCGGAGCCCGTTGACTCCGAGCGAACACTCTTAGTGATTTTCCCGTCGGCCTTCAGTGTGAGCACCTCAAAGCCACGCTTCTCGCCGGGCTTGTCGCCCTTCACTATATATTCCCGATTTTGGATTGTTGAGATTGTGGGGGCGTAGGTTGACGGACGCCCAATGCCGAGTTCCTCCATCTTCTTCACCAGCGAGGCTTCGGTGTAGCGCGGGGGCGCTTGCGTGAATCTCTCCGTAGCGGTAATATCAGCCATATTGAGCTTCTCACCCGCCGTCATCGCGGGCAACACCCTCTCGCCCGGAGCAGTGTCTGCCTCGTCATCGGTACCCTCAAGGTAAAGACGCAGAAATCCGTCAAACTTCACCATCTCGCCCGAGGCCGTGAAGTGTTCCTTCCTCCCCTTAACGGCTATCTCCACCGTAGTCTTCTCAAGCTCTGCATCAGCCATCTGCGAGGCTAATGTGCGAAGGCGTATCAGTCTGTAAAGCTTCTTTTCGCGGTCAGTGCCATCAATAGTCTCGCGGTCGATATATG
>JAFLRW010000052.1 GCA_022511285.1 Duncaniella sp. | reverse complement strand
ACAGTTGCCATATATTTACGCTCGGTGGTGAATGGGAGTTCGTCGACAATTACAGAGTTATCCTTAAACTGCTGAAAATCCACACCCTGGCGGTTTAACCAGAGCAGAAGAGCTCCTTCAGTAGGGTTGCCAAGCACTTTAGGATGTTCGGGGTCCTCAAGGTCAAGTTGAGCGGTTGAATTGACGGCAATTCCCTCCTCAATCAGGTGACTCAGGTTGTCAGAACCCAACTTTTGGTCAGGCAGACCATAGAAGTTGGTTTTATAAATCTGCATCTGATTCTGAGTGAGAGTGCCGGTCTTGTCGGTGCAGATTACCGTGGTTGCGCCCATTGTCTCGCAGGCATGCATTTTGCGCACAAGATTGTTTGATTTAAGCATACGCCTCATAGAGTAGGCCAGCGATAGGGTTACGGCCATCGGCAGTCCTTCAGGCACAGCCACGACGACGAGCGTCACGGCAATCATCAGTGTCTGGAGAAAATATGCCATAAAGTGAAGCAGCTCAAACTCAATGTCGGGATTAGTGAAATACATCAAAATCCTGCCGGCCACTATCAGCGCCGCCACTCCATAACTGATGCGGGCGATTAGTTTGCCCAGGCCGTCGAGCTGCTCGTTGAGAGGAGTCTTGACGCTATTATCAATCTGTGCCGCTTCATAGACCTTGCCGTTTTCCGTGTGGTCACCCACGGCTGTCACTCTCATCACGCCGTGACCTTCCATTATCTTAGTCCCTCGCATAGCATGGTCGGAGGGGAATGTGGCATCCGAATCAAATAGGGCAGGGTCTGTGGTCTTGTGGGAGATAGGCTCTCCGGTAAGTGTAGATTCATCAATGTTGAGCGCTATGGCTTCAAGCAGTTTGCCATCGGCCGGCACTTCACCGCCTGTGTTGAGGATTACAATATCACCTACCACCACATCTTTGCGAGGAATTTCTACGTAATTGCCATTTCGAATCACTTGGACCGGTTCGTCGTCATTGACTTGATTAAGAAGTTCAAATGCCCGGTCGGCTTTCACTTCGAAAATAAATGCAAGTCCGGTGGCTAACAGGATGGCTATGAATATGCCTATAGGCTCGAAAAATACCTCCGGACCTTCGTTGAGCCCGTAGTACTCATATATGGAAATGAGGATAGATAAAATCCCGGCAATCAGGAGGATAAATATGAGTGGTGAGGCAAATTTTACGAGGAAGCGGTGCCATAGGGATTCCTTTTTCGGAGGAGTGAGGATATTAATGCCGTATTGTTTGCGGCTCTCCAAGACTTCGGAATCGGTCAATCCTTTGAAGTGATGTTCGTGAGACATAAGTTTAGTGCAATGTTGAGTTCTAAATCAGCAATATATCTCGCAAAAACAGTCCGGAAGGCTCTGGACTGTTTTTGCGTTCGCCTTGTCGGTCACTGATATAACACGATTCAAGGCCAAGAAGTTTTTATAAGGGAACAAATAATGTAGATGAATCACTGCTCGTCGAGCGACATTTCGCCATATCCCGAGCTGTCATATTCGTCATCGTTATAATCGGTTGAACCGTAGAAATCATCATCAAGATCAGTGGCAGGTGTTGTATCGATCTTAAAATCAAGATCGGGCTCGACAAACTGAGCCGGGGCCTCGCCAACAGCTATCGAACAGAGCGGATCTCTAAGATGTTTGCCGGGCACGGCGCTCTTAAGCTCAATAAAAAATGCGCGCTCTGTCATATAATCGTAGACCCACATCATTCGCTGTCCCTCATCGGTGATAAAATCAACGATGGGTGTGTCTTCCATCAGATAGACCTCTTGCGAAGAGTCCGTGCCCATATCCTCGAGAGAAATTTCCTGTTCGCGCTCCCAATTATTGTCGCAAATCAGAAAGGAACTCAGTTGGGTTTTGTCATAGCCAACGCTCTCGCATATAGCGTTGCGCAACTCGAGAAACGTTGCATCGGCATCAATCTGAATCTCGCGCTTGAAGTTGGCGACTTCATCGGAAACTATGCGAAAATTGTAAATCATACGGTTGTTTCTTTATGTGATTGAGTTGTCAATTCCGGATTACGCTGCGAAAGTAGTAACTTTTCTTTTAATACAAAAACAATTTCTATGCTTTTTTTCAAATGCAGATGGTTGAGATGTGTCAAAACTGACTATTTCCACTCAATATTGAGATTGCGCAGCAGTGTTGCCGACGTTCCGGCAGACCCTGTGTGCTGTATGAGCAGGGATGATGTCTCAGGAGGAGTCACCTTGGCGCTTAACGTCACCGTTGGTCGCACGCTCGGGTCTGTGACGGATTGCGGACTGGCTTCAGTGTAAGCTGAGGCCGTGAGCAAACTCCCTTTTATCTCGATGTTGATATGGCACGGCGTGCGATAGCAGTCGGATGGAATGCTTTCGCTGATGGGTGATGCGATGCCATTTTGGTGTTTCATCAGAGTGAATGTCACCGCACGGTCGTGCAGCGGAGTGCGTTCAATGCGTAGAGAGTAACCGGTGAGTATTGAGGGATTGTAAGCTATGCAGATATCCATATATTGTCCTGTAGCGCTTCCGAATCCTTGTCCGGGACCTTTTGCGGGCTCGGCAATGAGTGTCACTTTCATTTGTTTGCAGCCATTGCGCATCGGGGTGTAGGAGAGGCGTGCGCCTTTGGTGGTCTGGACAAGCCCGATGCCGGTTGCGGCATCTTCACCCTGTCCGTAATACCATCCTGTGCTTCCGTCGGGTGTCCAGTCATGTTCGGCCGTATCTGCAGGTTTGAAGGTGTCGAAATTCCAGCGCCCTTTCTCTCCATGGCGGGTGGTGACAATCGGTATTTCCTCAAAGGATGTGGAGAGTGAACGTTCCTGCCTTGGGATACCTAAGAGCATAGAGCGAGTGATTGAGACTCCGGCCACTGATACTGCCTGACCTTCGTCGGTAGTGTCGCGCTGCGGTGTAATCATAGCAGAGATAACGCAATTTTCGTCTGCTGCCGATAGTGGGTATGTGCGTCCTGTCAGACCTTTGCCCTGCCTTACGGGCTCTCCATCTCTTAGCCACACTATGCGGCTGATGTCGTTGCCTGTGGCAGATGAGTCAATGCCGTAATTGAGTGTCAGTTCATGCCTGCGCTGTGTGATATTCGGATCTGAAGTGATGGCCGGAGCCGGCAGGAGATGTGGTGCAATATTAATTTCGCTCTTTCCGGTGAGCCCATATTCAGCAAGGCATGTTATTAAAGCTTTAGAGGTGACGGGGAGATGATTGGCGCTTACTGCTCCGCCTGAGATGAGGTTAACAGTGGTAGGTGCGCTCCAAGTGAGGTTCCCTAACGGGATGTTTGAGGGATAATCGCCCCAAAGACGAGGTTGTGCGGCTATATGAATTGTGTCGCCTCGGGCTTGGAGTGCTGTTTTAGATAATGATAGTTTGATGAGAACGGGGAGTTTCAAATCATTTTCGGTAATTGCTGAGGCCATATTTAGCGGGTCCCAGTTGTCGTCACCGGCAAGAAGGTTGGGGATGTTGTAGATGCCGCCTGTTTTATACGCTCTGAGAAGAGGGAGTTTTGATATGTCGGTTGACATATCCGGGCGGTCGGCATCGATAGTCACAGGAGCACCGTTTAGGGTGATACCGCTTTGATAGCAATGAATAGTGGAGCGGTCGCGCGTCCAGCGCAGCGTCACGGGGTGTTCAGCAGTCCAGCGGGTGTCAATCATAGTGACTTGCCCCGGCATTTTGGTGAGATATTGAGTGCCCTCTACGAGTGTATGGATGTCGCAGTCAAGAAACACCGCCCCGGTTGAGGCTGTAGAGTAGAACGGCTTGCCGCTGTAGAATGTGAATCGACATCCTAAATAGATGCCCGAGCCGCTGAGAGCGTCGTCAGTACATTCAAAGTAGCAGTTGCGATACAGTGACCGTCGGGCTCCTACAAGCGGACAGAGATTTAAGCGGCTGATGAATCTACAATTATCTGCATATAGGCGGTCAGTGCCTTCACAGATGCCTAATTGTGCCTGTACGATTGCATCGTGACGCCGCGAGCGGTTGAGGGCCGGGTTGGCGGGATAGTCCAGGTCAACGTTGCAGTAGTTGCCGAATGTTATATTTGATGCCTGGATGCTTTTACCAATAAAATGGAGCATTGTATAGTTGCCAAGGGCTCCTTGAGTCTGTCCGCGATTCACGGCAAAGACCACATCTCGAGCATCTGTCGAGAGCCCGACGATACGGAGTGTGTCACACCGAATTTCGGCGGCAAAAGGTACTGCAGTGGAATTATGGGGATTCCTGCGTATGGCCGGGTCGTCAGGGTTGTCAAGCCAATAGACCGAAGGGGCCACCATTAGTGTCAGTGAACTTAATCCGGAGTTGTTGATATATTCAATCGCCTCTTCAGGATTGTGAAACACGTATTGTCCGCTTTCAGTTCCGTGGGTGAGTAGAATTGAATCAGCCGAAGTGGTGACGGCAGCTTTTGCAGAAAAAGCCAGCATAGCAAACACTGCAAAGAAGAGAGTTTTGTTCATAGTATCAGATGAATATGAAAAAGGGGCTGCACTGTGAAAGTGCAGCTCCTGAGGTTATAAATACAATGGAGTAGATTTTCAAACTTCAAGGTTGATGTTGAATGCTTCTTGCCAGGGGAGGCCGTTTTTGGCTAACTCTGAGAGGAAGGGATCGGGGTCAAATTCTTCAACATTCCACACTCCGGGTTTGGTCCATTTTCCTGTGAGGAACATCATAGCGCCAACCATAGCCGGGACGCCGGTGGTGTAGCTGACGGCCTGCATACCGGTCTCTTTGTAAGCCTCTTCGTGGGAACAGTTGTTCCATATATAATAGGATAGAGGCTTGTTATCCTTGTCGCGGCCCGAGATGCGGCATCCGATAGATGTCTCCCCGTGATAGTTCTCTCCAAGGTCTTGAGGATTGGGGAGTACAGCTTTCAGGAATTGGAGGGGGACAATCTTCTGTCCGTTGTAGTCCACCTCGTCGATGCGGGCCATACCGATGTTTTGGATAACACGGAGATGCGTGAGATATTCCTGTCCGAATGTCATCCAGAAGCGGGCGCGCTTGATGGAGGGGTAATTCTTAACGAGGCTCTCGAGCTCTTCGTGGTAGAGGAGATAGCTTTCGCGTTGGCCAATGTTGGGATAGGTGAGAGTCTTGTGAATCTCAAGCGGTCCGGTGGTCACCCACTGCCCGTCTTGATAGAACCGGCCGTTTTGAGTGATTTCGCGGATATTTATTTCGGGGTTGAAGTTGGTTGCGAAGGCCTTACCGTGGTCACCGCCGTTGCAGTCCACAATGTCGAGATACTCCATCTCGGAGAAATAGTGTTTTGCTGCATAGGCGGTGAAGACTCCGGAGACGCCCGGGTCAAATCCGCAGCCGAGTATTGCAGTCAGTCCTGCATCTTCAAAGCGCTTTTTGTAGGCCCACTGCCAGGAATATTCGAAGTGGGCAACGTCTTTAGGCTCATAGTTGGCAGTGTCAAGATAATTTACTCCGCAAATCAGGCAGGCATCCATAATTGTGAGGTCCTGATAGGGGAGGGCTACATTGATAACCAACGCAGGCTTATGGCGATTGAACAGTTCCACCAGTTGGGGCACACTGTCGGCATCCACAACGTCGGCCGACAGATGTGGTTTGCCTATTGCGTCGACGATTGCTTCACACTTCTTCTTGGTGCGAGATGCAATTACAATTTCAGAGAACACTTCGGGGTGTTGAGCACATTTGTGAGCCACAACCGTGCCAACGCCGCCGGCTCCTATAATTACTACTTTTGCCATAGTGGGAATAGTGGGTATTAGTGTGTGAATCAATCGCGGGAACTTCCGAAGAAACGGAGCAGATAGAGGAAGAGGTTGATGAAGTCAAGGTAGAGGCTAAGAGCGCCGATGGTGGCAATGTGGCCCACCATGTTGGCGGGGGCATACTCTGCCATGCGCTTAACGTTCTGGGTGTCCCAAGCCGTAAGACCGACGAAAATGACTACACCGGCTATTGAGATTATCCAGTCAAGACCTGAACTGTGGGTGAAGATATTTACCACAGATGCGATAATCAGACCTATGAGTGCGTAGAAAAGGAAATTGCCCCATTTGGTTAGGTCACGGGTGGTGAAATAGCCGTAGATGCTCATAGCGCCGAAGGTGCCAGAGCAGATGAAGAATGTTTTGGCAATCGAGGTGGCTGTGTAGACGAGGAATATCGGCGCAAGAGCCAATCCGTTAAGTGTGGCAAACAGGTAGAAGAGGAGTGTTGCCGCCATAGAACTCATTTTGGTGACACGGGCCGAGAGGAAAAACACGATGGCTATTTCCGCAATGAAGAGACCCCAATAGAACCAGGAGTTAGTGGCCAGAAAGTTCATATATTCAGTGGACGATGCACTGAAGAGGGAGACGAGAGCTGTGACAAGGAGGCCGATGGTCATCTTGACGTAGACAAGGCGCATAGCCGACGAGGCTGTCTGTACAGACGTGCTGCCTGAGGTGTAATGATTGTTGCTCTCGCCGTAATATGGAGGGGGAGTTTTGTCGAGATTATACATATCGAGTGGAGATTAAATGGTTATTATTTCTTTACAGTACAACAATATTTATACATCAAATGTTTACTTACATTCTCTCCGGAACGTCGATGCCGAGAAGCCCCATGCCGGTCTTTACCACCTTGGCTGTCTGTCGGCTGAGCTCGAGACGGAGCGAACGCTTGGCGGCGTCCTCCTCTTTGAGGATTGAACAGTCGTGGTAGAACTGATTGTATGTCTTGACAAGGTCGTAGACATAGTTGGCAATCAGAGCGGGGCTGTAGTTGGCTCCGGCATTTTGCACCACCGACGGGAAGTCAGACAGAGCCTGTATCAAAGCTATCTCACGTTCGCCGGGCTCAACGTCATTGAAGTCCACTTCGTTGAGCTGTTCCTCTGCTGCCTTGCGGAGCACAGAGCGGATGCGAGCGTAGGTGTATTGGATGAATGGTCCGGTGTTGCCGTTGAAATCTATGCTCTCTTTAGGATTGAATGTGATATTCTTGCGGGGGTCTACTTTGAGCAGGAAGTATTTGAGTGCACCAAGGCCCACCATCTCAGAGATTGCAGTGACTTCTTGTTCAGAGAGACCGTCTAATTTACCGAGTTCGGCAGAGACGGCGCGAGCTGTCTGTACCATATCGTCCATGAGGTCGTCAGCGTCAACTACAGTTCCCTCACGCGACTTCATTTTACCTTCGGGGAGTTCAACCATACCGTAGGAGAAGTGGACGAGGTCTTTACCCCACTTGAACCCGAGGCGGTCAAGAAGGATTGAGAGCACTTGGAAGTGATAGTTCTGCTCATTGCCCACCACATAAATCATCTTGTCGATTGGATAGTCCTGGAAGCGGAGCTTAGCAGTGCCGATGTCTTGAGTCATATAGACCGAAGTGCCGTCGCTGCGGAGCAGGAGTTTGTGGTCAAGACCCTCGGGAGTGAGATCGGCCCACACGGAGCCATCTTCGCGGCGATACATCTTGCCGGCTGCAAGCCCTTCGAGCACTTTGTCTTTTCCTTCGAGATAAGTGTCGCTCTCATAGTAGATTTTATCAAAGTCTACTCCCATGCGGCGGTAGGTGACGTCAAATCCGTCGTAGACCCACTTATTCATAGTCTCCCAGAGGGCTCTGACCTCAGGGTCCTTGTTCTCCCACTTGACGAGCATGGCGCGCGCTTCGGCCATCAGGGGGGATGCTGCTTTAGCCTCCTCCTCTGACAAGCCTTTAGCCATCAGATTGCTCACCTCCTGTTTGAAATGCTTGTCGAACAGCACATAGAAGTCGCCAATCAGATGGTCGCCCTTTTTCCCGGCCGTCTCGGGTGTGACTCCATTGCCCCACTTCTGCCACGCAAGCATTGATTTGCAGATGTGGATGCCGCGGTCGTTTACAATGTTGGTTTTCACCACCCTGTTTCCGCAGGCTTTCAGAATTTCAGCAAGGGAGAAGCCGAGCAGATTGTTGCGCACGTGGCCAAGGTGGAGCGGCTTATTAGTGTTGGGCGAGGAGTATTCCACCATATAAAGTGGAGATGTCTCTGTCGGGGATGTTATTCCAAAGTCAGGAGTCTCGGCGATATGCGCCAGCACTCCGTTCCAGAAACGGGGTGAGACCGTGATATTCAGAAAGCCTTTGACGGCATTAAACTTCTCGACGGCCTGTTCGTTAGTCACAAGCCAGTTGCCAATCTCAGCGGCAACGGCATCGGGCGCCTTGCGGGCTGCCTTTACCCAGGGGAAAACTACAACTGTAAGATTGCCCTCAAACTCCTTTCTGGTGGCTTGAGGGGTGATTGACTCAGGCGCAGTCTCCACGCCATAGAGCTCTTTGACGGCCTTTGAAACCGCGATGGCAATTATGCTATCTATCGACATTTATCAGCTTATGTGGATTATGGTTATATCTTGTTATTATGAGTGTATCAGCGTATGAGAATCGCAGGTGACCACTCGAGCCGGGAACTGCTCGACGAGGCCCATATTGTGAGTGGCCATAAGGACGGCAGTGCCTTTGCGGGCCACTTCGTGAAGGCGCCACACAATAGACTCACCGGTGGCCGGGTCGAGATTGCCCGTAGGCTCATCGGCCAGAATAATCTGCGGATGATTGAGGAGGGCGCGGGCTATGACGAGGCGTTGCTGTTCGCCTCCGGAGAGCTCGTGAGGGCGCTTGTAGTGCTTGTTGAGCATACCGACATCGTCAAGCACTTCGTCAATACGTCTGTCAATGGCCGCCTTGTCTTTCCACCCTGTGGCGCGCAGCACAAAGAGGAGATTATCTCTGACGGTGCGGTCAGAGAGCAAACGGAAGTCTTGAAAGACTATCCCGATTTTTCTTCGGAGGTAAGGAATCTGCTTGCGGCGCAGTGACATAAGATCATATTCAAGCACGCGGGCCGAGCCGGACTCTACGGGGATATCGGCATAGATAGACTTGAGAAGGCTTGACTTTCCACTCCCTACCTTACCGATGATGTAGACAAACTCACCCGGCGCAACAGACAGCGAAGCATCCCTCAGAGTGATGAGAGAGCCGCGATTGATCTGCACCTTACGATAGTCTATGACGTGTTCCATTTATGCGATTATTAATTACCCATTTCGGAGAGAAACTTGATGTGGGCCAATCTAATTTCATCTTCGGAGAACTCAGAGCCCAGCTCCTTGTAGGCACGATTGAGGTCGTCGGTCTCGTTTTCTCTGAAGAAGTCAAATAGCTCCTCCTGAGAGTCCTCGTCAATAATCTCGTCGATATAATAATCGAAGTTGAGTTTTGTGCCGGAGTAGACAATTCCTTCAATATCGTCGAGCAGTTCGGAGAACTCAAGCCCCTTAGCCTTTGCAATTTCCGGAAGAGGAATCTTTCGGTCAATGAGCTTGATGATAAACTGCTTGGTGGAATTTTTGTCGGGGATAATGCGCACCTTCATATCCTCGGGGCGGTCAATTTCATTATCCTCAACGTGTCGGCGAATCACACGCACAAAATCCTCGCCATAACGTTTGGCCTTACCCTGTCCGACTCCGGGAATGTTTTGCAGCTCGTCGATAGAAACGGGATATGTAGTTGCCATAGCCTCGAGCGAGGGGTCCTGGAATATGACGTATGGGGGTAGTCCAAGTTGTTTGGCCACTTTCTTGCGAAGGTCTTTCAGGATGCTGAACAGCTCAGGGTCGGCAGCACCCGATGATGCATTTTTGACCAAGTCGGGCTCAGAGTCCTCAGAGGGTTCAATATCTTCCACCACTTTAAAGGATGTGGGATTCGCCAAGAAATCCTTACCCTTGCGAGTGGCTTTGAGAAGGCCGTAGTTTTCAATATCTCGGTCTAAATAGCCGGATTGAATAGCCTGGCGTATGACCGCAGATATAAGGCGTTCGTCCACTCCCTTTTCGCAGCCGAACACTTCGAGTTCGTCGTGTCCATAAGAGCGGACATTAGGGCTTAGATGCCCGAGCAGCACATCTGAGATATGGTCTGCTTTGAATTTCTCTTTAAGTGCTATGACGGTTTCAATAACCGCACACAAGTCATCTTTTGCTTCCACTTTATTCTTGGGATTGAGACAATTATCACAATTTTGACAATTCTCTACATCATATTGTTCACCAAAATAGAAGAGGAGAGAGCGGCGTCTGCACGAGCTTGACTCGGCATAGCCTTGAGTTTCTTGTAAGAGTTGACGTCCAATTTCCTGCTCGGCCACCGGTTTGCCTTGCATGAACTTTTCCATCTTTTGCAGGTCCTTGAGCGAATAGTATGCCACACAGAGCCCTTCGCCACCGTCGCGCCCGGCACGACCTGTTTCCTGATAATATCCTTCGAGCGACTTGGGGATGTCGTAGTGAATCACGAATCTTACGTCAGGCTTGTCAATGCCCATGCCGAAAGCAATCGTTGCCACAATAACGTCAACTTTTTCAAGCAGGAATGAATCTTGGTTGGCACTACGAGTGGCGGGGTCCATACCGGCGTGATAGGGGAGAGCCTTTATGCCGTTGACCGCGAGGAGTTCAGCCAGTTCCTCCACACTCTTTCTGCTCAGACAATAGATGATGCCCGACTTTCCGGGATGATTGCGGATGAACTTGATAATCTCCTTGTCGGTGTTATTCGTCTTGGGGCGAATCTCGTAGTAGAGGTTTTCGCGGTTGAACGATGACTTGAAGACAACGGCATCCACCATCCCGAGGTTTTTTTGGATGTCGTGTTGCACCTTTGGAGTGGCTGTTGCCGTAAGGGCAATGACCGGGCGGACGTTGATGACGTTGATGATAGGACGAATGTTTCTGTACTCCGGGCGGAAGTCATGCCCCCATTCCGATATACAGTGCGCTTCATCAATGGCGTAGAACGAAATCTTCACTTTACG
>JAFLRW010000051.1 GCA_022511285.1 Duncaniella sp. | reverse complement strand
ACGTATCGCTAAGGGAATATTATTCCCATTTCAGCTCATAGTTCTGGCTGACTACGCGCCACTGGAGAACACGCAGATCGGCTGCGATAATGAAATCGTCGGGAGCAGATGTCTCGGGTATGATAATTTGACCCGGATCGTATACCGGCACACCGAGACCATTGATGCTGGTGATGGTGCTACGGTAAATGTGGTTGCGGACTACGCCGCAATAACCCGAATTTTCTTCATCCAGGCCGAGGTGACGGATGTTGAAGTAGTAGTATGTCAGACCTCCGTTCCAAATCATAACGTGGTTCACCATATCGCGGATATACTTGTTGACATCTGTCGATGTGGCAAGGGCAGTACCATTGTTGTCAGTGCCAATTTGCCATGAAAGCTTAGCGGCTTCGGGAGTCAACACGGCATATACCCAATAGTTCTTGTCTGTAGAGCCTTCACCTATGGGATCGGCATATTGGAAGGTGAGTTGATCAGGCTTGATGGGAGTGTAGACCTTGTTAGAGCCATCTTCAGTCACGCTGCACAGATTGTTGAGCACTTTGGCAAGCTGGTTCTTAAGACCGGTGAGGGTATATTTCTTATAACCCCATTCGGCAAGTGTGAGAGGCTTGCCATCGGGGTCAACGAGCTGTGCTGCCACGATGACCTGAGAGCAGTTGGGCTGTGATGCTGCGGGGTCCTCAAAGGGAGCGGCATTCTCCTGCATATAGGTAAAGGTGTATTTGTTGGCCTCTGTGGGGAATGATAAAGCCTGTGCGGGATTGAAATTGCCTGAGGTTGCGTCGGCTGTATTGCCGAATGTGCCGAAACGGAAGGTGAAGTCTTTGTTGGTGGCGGGGTCCGGGTTGATGGCCCAGAACGAACGGTGGAAATCGGTGGTGTTCCAGGGCATGCCGGTGCCGAGAATATCGTTGCCCCAGGTTTTGCTGATTTCCTTGACAAGACGCGACTGCGATGTTGTGCGGGTCACGTTCCAACCCAGAAGTTTCACATAGATTTGTGCGTCGGTATATGACTTGTCTTCCGATGTAGAGTCGTTAACCTCAATGGTGCCGGCAAGGTATATATTGCCATTATCGGTTTTTTTAGCTCCTTTTATGAAATCGGCGTCGAGACCCAAGTCAAAGCGCGCGAGCACGCGTTCAACATATATGATGACGGGGTTGGCGGCAGCATCCTGAGGATTTTGAGCAAAGTTCGTGTTGCCCGCTTCGTCTTTGAGCTCGGTGGTATAGACAATGTCGGAACCGTCGAGATAGACCGAGTTGCTCATCACAAATGCTTTGGAATTCCTGCCGGTGAGATAGTCGGTGACTACGCCGCGGATGTCGCTGAGCGACGGACCATTGATTTTCTGGTCGGCGGGGAGGCTGTTGGGGAGTCCCAATACGTCTTCAGTGGGATTGATAACGGCGAGGACTTTCGCAGGCTTTTCAGTGCTTGCAAGGTTGATGCCAAGCGTTGCGGTGAGAACTTTTTCAACTGTCTCTTCATCAACAACCGACGTGTTGCCTCCGGGTGTACCTGTATTCTTAATGTCGCTGTCGGTGGGATACCAGTCGATATAAGAGTCGTAAGTGCCGGAGGCAGTGTTGCGGTGTACTCCGAAAGGCGCATCTTTGCCGTCGAAGAAATAGAAACGAACACGTTGCACGTTGTTTTCGTCGATAGTACCGTTTTCGTATACCTCGTCGTCAGCACGGCCAAGTGGCGTAGTGGGCGATGACATCATACGGATTGTGATGAAACTTGATGCCGACTCCTGCTGGTCTCCATCGGGATTGTGCACAATCGGTTCTTCTGACGAACAGCCTGCCAAAAGCAGGGCCAGTGCAGAAAGATAAATGCTTCTTTTCATTTTGATAATTATTGGATAAGTTGATATTTTTTTCGGTCTTATATTATTGCAAATCTAATATCTCCTGAATTCCCTGCGCGGCTTGGGCTGCCTGAGGCATTGAAGCCGATATGGTGTTGAAAATGTCAAGAGCCTGTTCGTAATTGCCATTTAACGCCGACAGAATGCCGCGTGCATACTGCGCCGCGTCGCTTGTGCCGGCTTTTTCAAGATATTTTCCGGCTGCGGATAAATCTCCTCGCTGCATGGCCGAATTAGCGGCGTTGAGATTTGCGACATCACTGTTAGGATACATCCTTACCGCTGTCTCAAATATGTTGTTGTACTCCTCACTGCCCGGATCGAGAGTCTGAGCCAATACGAAAAATTCGTTGAGCGAGAGTTTTTGTGGCGTCTCGGCCATGATTTTTCTTATTTCAGCCGGATCGCTGAACAGCCGGATTGTGAATTCTATAGTATAGTCAGAGTGTCGTAAGGCCGGATATACAGTCTTCAACAAGAAGTCATATTCATCGGGATAGAGTCCCTTGATTTTTGCTTCTTTGGGGTCAGGCTCCAATGTCGTGTCGTCAATGATTGCCAAAATTTCGCTCTTGTGTTCAAGCCCCGATTTTTCTACGAATTCACGCAGCCCGTCCCAATCTTCGGGCCAATAATCGGTCTTTATGAGATTGCGGTCGAAATTATATAGATTCTCGACATATTTTTTGAGCGTGGCTGTTCGGCCTTTGGCAAGCCGCGTGTTGTTCTCCCAAGGACTTTCGGGCGACGCATAACCCTTGATTGTGATTTCGCGGATATTTACATCCTTGTCGTTGCGTACAGAGTCGATGGTGGCTATGATTGTCTGAAGTTCTCTCGGATTGTTGCGATAGTCAGGGTAGAGGTCGGTCATGTTGACCGGGAAATCAATGTAGGCGCGACCTTTGAGCACACGCACTTTTTCGATTTCAACCGCCGGCGTGACATAATGAAATACGGGAGTAAATCCGGCTTCATACCATTTTGCGACCGGAATGAACTCGCGATTCAAAAGCGTGTGGCAACAGCCGTAGTCGCATCGTTCAATATAGAGCGTAGCGCCATTCATCCAGTCTTGATAAGGCACTGTTTTGTCAATTTTTATCTTTTCGGGACGGCCGGAGTATTGATATGACAATTCCTGCGGGCCGGAGATGCCGTCGTGGCCATTGCGGAGATACTGTATGTAGCGTATACGGCTGTAAAGGCCTATGTCCTGCAGGTCGAGGGTGTCACGACCGTTAACGAGCATGGGGGTGAATATGGTTGCTTTGTCACCCTTCATCCGATAGCCGGTGAGATACATCTCAAGGGCTATGTTCATTTTATCTTCATTGTGACGCAGACGCAACCCGTTAAGAGGCATACCCCAGGCTATGGTGTCGCCACTGACCACGACCTGTTTCATCGGCGCCACGTTCTGTTGGGCTGCACGCGCCTCAGGCATAACGGTGTTGAGAACTGCTGCGCCTATTAAAATAGCTTTATAGATATTGCACTTTTTCATCACAAATCCTCCTTCCATCAGAAAACATACACAAGATTGATGGCTGCCTTGGTCGGTCCGACATAATTATGTGATTTTTCGCCAACCTTGCGACCGCAGTCTTTACATTCGTACACATCATAGTCCAAGTATACATATCCGAGCCCAATCTCAAACTCTAAATTCCAGTTGCGGTCCAAGGGCAAAGCATAACCATAGGCCAGACCTCCGCCTACGCCCCAACCTTGATAGCGCTCATGTGCCAGTTTCGAAAAGTCGCTTCCAAGAAAATTTGGCAGTCCGCTGATATTACCGACATTATATTGGCCGCCTATGGCATGAAATCCAATGAAGTGTTTTACAAAAGCTTCGCAGAACCAATAGCGCGCTTCGGGCTGCACAAACCAGTGTTTCCATTTATGACTGTTGATGGTCCAGCAGTTGAAATCACCCGAAACATCGAGCGACCAACGCGGAGCAACCTTGAATTCCGCTCCAAGGTTGATGCTGGCTGTGGCGTCATACAGCAAATTGGTCTTTATGTTTGCCTTCTGAGCCCACGATACGCTGAAGAAACACAGAAAAGCTAAAGCGCATATTAATTTCTTCACTGTCATATTATTAGCCTTGTTCATATTCCGTTATATGTTACAGCAGGGTGTTTCCTACCGGCTCATTGATGCTATCTGGTTTTATACAGCAATAGCACACTAAATACCAACCGATTTAGTGCTGTGCCTTTAGCATTATGAGCAATTATATTATTGATTTTAGCTCTTAATATTCAATTTTTATAAGTGTTTATAATTTTACGAGTACAAAAGTAATAAAAATCTTTTCAAAAATAATAAAAAATTACAATAAAATATTGTTTCGGTCTTGAAGATGGGCTCATTAATGTGCCCGGACCCCTCAGGATGGCGCTTTCACGAATGATGTCAAGAAGCCGGTAAATATTGTGCTAACGCGGTTTTTTGTCTAACTTTGCCGACAAATTCGAAGGACAATGATAAAAATGATGTTAATAGCCGGGGCCGGCGGGTTTTTAGGCACTTGCGGACGGTTTTTGATTAATAGATGGGCCACCTGCGCATTTCAAGGGGGGCTTCCTATGGGTACGTTTATAGTCAACGTAATTGGCTGTTTTTTAGTGGGTGCTCTGTTCGGACTAATGGAGAGGGGAAATATGCTTTCGGCCACACAGAGCCTGCTATTTATCACCGGCTTTTGCGGGGGATTTACCACCTTCTCTACCTTTGCCAACGAAATGTGGATGATGGTGAGCAAGGGCGATTGGGGCACATTTACGCTTTATCTGGCAGCAAGCATTTTATGTGGCATCCTTGCCGTGTGGAGCGGCCGAGCCCTGTTCCGATAACGCGATTCCACAAAAAGGTGGGCTCTCCTTGTTTTAGCTGAGTTGAATCAGCGGGCGTAGAAATTAAGGATGCGGGTGCGGAGGATAGTTTCGTATTTGGCTCGTGTCTGTTCTGCGAGTGATGTGATATAGTTGGAGCGGGTCTGTTCCCATTCCGAGGCATTTGCTTTGCCATAGGTATATTTTTCAGTCATAGCATCGAGGGCGGCTTTTGAAGCCTCGGCGGCAATGATTGAGGCGTCAAGTTTTTTTCGGGCCCCGTCGGCCTGTGTCCAGGCTTGCTCTACAGCTTTGCGGAGGTCGCTTTCACACCGCTCCAAGTCGAGATTTGCGCTGCGGCGGTTAAGTTGTGCCCGACGGATGCTGTTGCGAGTGGAGAATGCGTCAAATATCGGAATCTGAAGAGTAAAGCCTAATGTTTTCGAGAAATTATCGCGCATTTGTCGCGAGAAGGAGTTGTTGTAGAGCCCTGACATTCGATAATAGCTATCTCCCAGACCAGCGTTGAACGACAGACGGGGCAGATAGCCTGAGCGGGCAAGGTCAACGGCGCGGTCGGCTGACTCTACTCTGGCCCGTGCGGCCAAGATGCTTGAATATCCTCCTAACGCTCTGTCCGTAGCCTCGCTGAGCGAAATAAGTATCGGGGCGGTTTCCGAGTCGGGTAGGGGGGAGATGTCAAACTCGTCGGTGTTTTTGATCTCGAGTGCCTGCGCCAGGTCGATGAGCGAAAGTCTCAGATTATTGGCGGCATTGACCGTGTCAACCTCGGCTGTGGCCACTTGTGCGCGGGCTTGGATTACGTCGACCTCCGGCACTTTCCCGGCTTCCAATAGGGCTTCCTGGCGTTCAAGTTGAGTGGTGGTGAGGCGGAGTTGTTCGCGTGAGACTGCGAGCAGCTCGCGATTGTATAGCGCTTGCAGGTAAAGACTCATCACTGAGAGTGTCACTTCGTCTGCCACGGCAAGTGATTGCAGCTCGCCGGCACGACTGGCGGCTTCAGCCTGGCGGAGCTGACGCAAGGCACTGAGCCCCTGAAATATTGGCAGCGAAAGCTGTACGCTCCATCCGAAGTTGGAGATGTTTCGGTTGGCATAGGTGTTGTCAGATGTCAATGAGCGCCCGAAATCCCAGCTTTGCTGAGCTCCGGCATTTAGGGTGGGAAGAAAGCGGTCTTTCGCCTCAGTGACTGCGAGGTGAGCTCCAAGATTGTCGAGCTGTGCCGAGCGCACGGAAATGTTATGGCTTATGGCATAAGTGATGCAGCTGTCAAGACTCCAGGCGTCGGCCTGAGAGTGGAGGCTCACAGATGCTATGATGAGTGTGATGAGCAGGCGTGTCATATTTATGCTTCGTGTTGACAGAAGGGTAGGGATTAAGATGATGTGAGGGGTGATTATCGTTTTTCGCTGAGGGGTGTTCCGCGCAGGCGAGTTGATTGCTCGATTCCTGATTTGACTTCTATGTTTATTCCGTCTGATATCCCGGTGGTGATTGCTTGTCGGTCATAGCGCGCGGGCGATGACGTGGAGTCTGACATAACATACACAAAAGTGGAATCTCCCGACCACTCCACAACTCGTTCAGGCACAGCGAGGACCCTATCGGCCCGGCTAAGCTGCACGGAGGCGTTGGCGCTATATCCGGCACGAAGCTCCACTCCCTCGGGGACCGTGATGGCACCTTTGATTTCAAAGGTGTTTGCTCCGTTGGTCTCAGTGCCTTTTGGGGCGATGGTCTCAATGGTTGCCATCAGAAGAAGGTCGGGCAGGGCGCCTACTGAAATCTCCATCGGTTGGCCAACGGACAGGAGTCCGACTTCAGTTTCATCCACCTTGCCTTTGAATATGAGATTATTCATATCGGCGACAGAAGCTATAGTCGTACCGTCGTTGAATGTGTTTGATTGGATTACGGATGAGCCCACTTTGACCGGCACATCGAGCACCAATCCGGTGATGGTAGCTCTGACGAGTGTGTTGCTCTCCGAGGCATTTGAGCGTGACACTCCCTCCTTCACTATCGAATAGGCATCCTCGGCGGCCTTAAGCTCTGATTCTGCTTGGGCGAGGGCAGTTTGCGATGTGTCAAACTCCTCGCGGCTAATCACTTTCTTGTCAAGGAGCAGGGTGTTGCGCTCGTGGCGGGTGCGGGCATCGGCCAGACTTATACGTGCGTTCTCCACACGGGCCACAGCGGCAGAGAGCTGCCCTTCGTCGGGCACAATCTTAATGCGAGCCACTATATCCCCCTCCTTGACATAGTCACCGGCTTCGACATTGATTTCAGAGATGATTCCTGACACCTGCGGCTTGATTTCAATCTCATCGCGCGGCTCAATCTTGCCGGTCAACACCGTGGAGCGGCTGATATCCATCACTTGCGGAATCACCGTCTCATAGACAGTCTCCTTCGGACGTGATTTCATGAAGAGGTAGACAAATGTGCCTATAAACAGGGCTCCGACGAGCAGCCATATTAGTATTCGTATTGCTTTTTTCATATTTATGCTATTGAGTTATTTATCGTTAAGCGCCTCTATGGGCTTTATGTTCATGGCCTTTAGCGCCGGGATGATGCCGGCGGCAGTCCCGAGCACGAGAAATGTGGACAAGATGCCTGTGGCCTGTGAAAACGAGAGCTGGAATCCGAGGGTGCCTCCGGGTCCGGCTGTCAGCACTTCAGCGCCGCCCAATATTGCCACGGCCAGTGTTATGCCGGCCATACCGCCAATGACCGTGAGCACCATACTCTCGGAGAGAATCTGAGTGATGATGTCGCGCGGCTTGGCGCCAAGCGCTCGGCGAATGCCTATCTCGTGTGTGCGCTCGCGCACTATAATCCACATTATGTTTCCCACGCCTATGATGCCCGATAGGAGTGTGCCGATGCCTACGAAGAGCGAGAGAAACGTTATGCCTGCAAAGAGGTTGTCAACCATTTTGAACTGCTCGGAAATATCGAAGAAGAAGAAGGCTGCCTTGTCGTCTGGGGCCACAGGATGGTTGTTGGAAATGATGCGGCGCAGGATATATTCATAATCCCCCGGAGCATAGCCTTGTTTGAGGGCCATCATAAAAAAGTCCACTTTCTTGCCGAGGTTGTAGGAGAGCCGCATAGAATTGTATGGAATAAAGACACTTTGATCCATCTTCGCTCCAATCTGCACTTCGGATGTCTGACCCACTACTCCCACCACCTTGTAGTAGATGCCGTTCAAGTCTACCTCCCTCCCTAAAGGCGACCCGGAGCCAAAGAGGTCGCGCGACACGTCGAGCCCCAACACGCACACCTTGCGCGCCTCGGCATTATCAGCGCCGTTGATGAAGCGCCCTTCATAGATTATCGGAGCAAACAGTTCGCTATACTGTTCCTCTACGCCCGTTATCTGCACGGCAGACTTGTTTTGTCCGTATAGTGCGTTGCATCGCAGCGTGTTGACGGCCGACGAGCAGTCTATTTCAGGGATGGCGAGGCGGATGTCTGCCACATCTTTAATGTTGAGCTCCAATGGCATGCCTTTGTTGAAACCGGCAAACGATTTGGATGTTTTTCCCGGGAAGATTGCTCCTACGTTGGTGGCAAATCCCTCAAAGTTGCGGCTCATAAAGTGTTTAAGCCCGTCGCCTCCGCCTATGAGGAGAGCAAGGATGGCTGTGCCCCAGAAGATGCCGAATCCGGTCAGAAAGGTGCGTGTCTTGTTTTGCGACAGAGTAGTCCCTATCTCGCGCCAGTTGTCTATGTCAAGTATAGTGAGTCTCATATCGCTGCTATTCGTCTCTAAGGGCCTCTACGGGTTTGATTTTAAGTGATTTGAGCGCCGGGAACAGTCCGGCCAGTGCGCCTGCCGCTATCAATACAATGGTGACTTCAAGCGCCGTCGAGATGTCGATGGACGGGTCGAGGATTATCTGAGGGTTCATCCCCTCGGTGGCATTTCCTATCAATGCTGCGAGCCCCACACCCAGCACTATACCCATATATCCGAATATGGTGGTTATTGCCACGCTTTCAAGGATAATCTGTCGCAAAATGGCACCCGGCCTGGCTCCAATGGCGCGGCGGATGCCTATCTCGTGAGTGCGCTCACGCACTGACACAAACATTATGTTGCTCACCCCGACGATGCCTGACAGCATGGTGAGCATTCCGATTATCCACACCGCTATCCGCAACATATCCATGGCCGTTGATGTGGTGAGATGCTGAGTGAGCCTATTCCAGATGCGCAGGGCACTCCTATCGTCAGAGGCAAAACTGTGGCGGTTGCCCAGTGCTGTGCGCACCTCCTCCTCGGCCCGCATCCCTTCGTCAAGGGTTGAGAGCCCGTGAAGGCCAACGGTCATTTCCACAATCGTGTCGCTCCCTCCGGCAAGGCCGCGGGCGGTAGTGAAGGGGATGTAACATTTGCGGTTCCACTCGTGGGAATATGTGCCGACCACGGTAAATGAGAGGTCGCACATAGTCACCATCTGCCCTACGGGGGGTGTGGAGCCGAAGAGGGTTTCTGCATTGTCCTTATGAATCACTATCACTCTGCGCCGTTCCCTCATGTCGGCCTCGTTGATAAACCGTCCGCTGATGAGTGTGCCACCATCTGACCGCAACCCTGTGGGGTAGACTCCGCGATAACCTTGAGTGATGTAATCCCGCTGGGTTGACACCACGGCGTTGTCGTTGCCCATAGCGGCCGCAACCCCCGAGGTAAGGTTGCCGGTGCGGCTCTCAACTATAGCAGGATCATCTGTTAGAAGTGCCACCTGACGGTCGTCCTTGAGCCCGCGATAAGGCTTGTGGGCCTGTCCGCCTGACACACTCATAGTCTCAAAATCGCGTGAGCCAAACATTGCATCCATGCCATTAACCAATCCTCGGCTCACACTCAGTAAGACGATGAGCAGAAATATGCCCCACGACACGGCAAACCCTGTAAGAATAGTGCGCATCTTGTTGTTGCGCAGTGTGGCCATTATTTCGGTGAGGAGATCAATCATTTCTGTGACGTAAGGGCTGAGTCGGGGGTGATTATGCGCCCATCGGATATACGGATGATACGGTTGGTCTGTTCTCCGACGCCGGGATCGTGTGTCACTATCACTATGGTTCGTCCTTCGGCATTGAGGTCGCGAAACACTTGCATCACCTCCTTCGATGTCTTAGAGTCAAGAGCGCCCGTAGGCTCATCGGCAAGAAGGATGGAGGGATTGGTGATGAGCGCACGAGCTATCGCCACACGCTGTTTCTGTCCGCCTGAGAGCTCGGAGGGCAGGTGGGTGGCGCGGTCGGCCATCCCCATACGCTCAAGCTGCTCCATGGCCATTGCATTTCGCTTGCGACGCGATATGCCCCGATAAAAAAGAGGGAGGGCCACGTTTTCAAGGGCGTTCTTATAATTGATGAGGTTGAATGACTGAAATACAAAGCCTATCATATAGTTGCGCAAGTCGGCTGCCCGATTTTCAGTGAGCCCCTTTATTGTCACTCCGTCAAGCCGATATTCACCGGAGTCATAGTTGTCAAGTATGCCTAAGATATTCAGAAGTGTTGATTTTCCTGACCCTGACGCTCCCATAATCGCTACCAGCTCCCCGCGCTCAATTGTCAGATTGACATCTTTAAGCACGTGGAGGGGCACAACTCCGGGATATGACTTGTTGATATCTTTTAGCTCGATAATCATTGCGTTACATTGAAGTGTGTTGTATTCCTGTATTACCTTATTATTAGACGTAGACAGCCCGTAAAAATTGCAGTCAATATATCAAAAAATCAATTTTATTATTCAATAATTTAGTAATCAGAGCGGTATGGAATAATGAAAGAAATAGTAAGTGTTAACAGAGGTTAAATCTTGACTAAATGTTTGCACGGTTCAGAAAAGGTCACTAACTTTGCATCGCAAAAACGGGGGAGAGCCTCCGAAAATAACCAAAGAATCGCGAAAATAGCTCAGTTGGTAGAGCACAACCTTGCCAAGGTTGGGGTCGCGGGTTCGAGTCCCGTTTTTCGCTCAACAAAAGAGAACTTTTAAAATTTTTACGAAAACCAAGCGATAAGAGCCATGCGAAAATAGCTCAGTTGGTAGAGCACAACCTTGCCAAGGTTGGGGTCGCGGGTTCGAGTCCCGTTTTTCGCTCAATTTTTTATCCCTTATGTCCGGGTGGTGGAATTGGTAG
>JAFLRW010000050.1 GCA_022511285.1 Duncaniella sp. | reverse complement strand
GAGAGTGTTGGTCTCGGAATCATATTTCCACCCTATGGCCTTACGGGAGTCTATAAGCACTTCAGCAGGCTTATTTTCGAGAAGGTGTATGGCAAATTTCATATCTTTCACAGTCGGTTGGCCGGGATATGAGCCTTTGGCGGTGGCAGTGATTGTGATGCCGTTGAGAGTGGCATCGCCTGTAAATGTGATGAGAGTGTATTCTTCCTCGTCCAACGAACGGGTTGACTGAGGATTATCTTCATACATGACATATTCCGAGGTGCCGAGATAAGGATAATAATTCACGGTGTATCGGTCGGTGCGATAGTCGCCCGTATTTCCCATTTCATAATCGGCTTGAGGGATAAATGCTCCGGCGCGCACAAATAACGGCAACACGCCTATCGGCGCTTCTACGGTGACAGTATCTCCACCATTGTAAAATCTCAACGGGTTGGCATATTCCACCCACAATCCCTCAGGAAATACAATGCTGCGTTCGGTGGCTCCGCGAGTCAGCACCGGTGCGACGAGCACATCGCGGCCCCACAGATATTCGTCAGTGATATCGTCATACCTGCTTGAACCTGCCGTATAGAAATTAAGCGGGCGCACCAATGGAAGCCCCTGCGATGCATTCTGCCAGGCAAGAGTATAGTTGTAGGGGAGCCAGCGATAACGCTGCTTGATTAAATTGAGCAATATCGGCTCATATTCAGAGTATTTATACGGTTCTGCTATCTGCTGGGCATGGGTGCGAAGCACTGGCGAGAAAGTCCCGAGTTGCATCCAGCGCACATATAGTTCAGGGTCGTAGGGGGGATTGTCTTCAATGGCAAAACCTCCAACGTCGTGACTCATATAGCCCAGACCACTTAGTCCGGAGTTGAGCATTATGCGTATCTGTGGTTCCAGTCCGCCCCACGAACGTGCCACGTCGGTTGACCACGGGAAGACGCTGTAGCGTTGCAATCCGATGGTGCCCCCGCGCATCAGTGTCATCAAGCGTGTGTCGGGAAACTCCTCTTTGTAAAGATTGTAGATAATCGAACTCCAATCATTGCCGTATCGGTTATGATATTGGCGTGTGGTCAGGCCGTTGGCATGAAGTCCGCTTTCGGGGTGCACCTCGGGCTCTCCAAGGTCGCCCCACCAGCCGCCAACACCCTCAAGAGTCAGCGAACGGTAACGCTCACGCAGCCAAGTGCGGGTATCTGGGTTTGAAACGTCAAACATTCCCCCTTCGCCAACCCAGATTTTCACCTCTTGCTGTCGGCCGGTGGTGTCGCGCAGCAGATAACCTTTCTCGGTGAGTTCTTTGTAGTTGTCAATGCCACGCCCGTTGCGGAGCACATAAGGCTGGGAAATTATCACTGTATTAACTCCCCGCTTTTTTAGGTCAGAGAGCATTTTGCGGTGGTCGGGCCACTGCTCTGAATCCCATGCCAAACGCCCCATATCCTCTTCTTTGCCATACCAGTAGAGGTCAAGCACAATACCGTCAACAGGATAACCGCGGCGTTTGAGAGTGTCGATTACTCCCGTGGCTTCCTGCTTGGTGTGATAGCCGTATTTCGACGTGATGTATCCGAGCGCCCACAGCGGAGGGAGTTCCTGACGTCCGGTGAGCGATGTCAGCCTTCGGGTCAGCGATGCCAGAGAGCCAGTAGAGTTGACAAAGTAATACGCTATCGGGGCTTTTGATTCGGTTGTGTAATACACAGGATTGCTCATCACCATTGAACCGGCGGCATAGTCGTCAAACACCACGGCATATCCGGCCGATGACAGAAATAAGGGCATCGTGATATTCATCTGCGAGATGCGAGGATCTGAACCCGTGTAAGCATAGTTCTGGCGATTATACATCACAAGTGTATCGCCCGCAAGATTAAATCTCGCCCCACGCTCGCCGGCTCCATAAAAGGAGCCTGAGCCCATTGTGGCAAGTTCCATACCCCTGACTCCATCCGTGATTGTGCGGACACCATTGTCGCTCACGGCTCGACCTCCTCCGGCTGTAATATCTACGCCTCCCGATGCTGCATCGACCCGCACTGTCACGCCTGTTGCAGTAGTAAACGATGTGACATCACCTATGGTCTCTACTTTCAATGATCCAAGTTCTGTCATCGGGCTGACGGCCGGTTCGATAGCATAGCTATCCTGTTCGCCCGGAGCGAGATTGGCCACCCTGATTATATCCGGGGTGATTACGTCTACACTCACTCGCCGCCCTTCGGAAGTTGTGAGTGTGACAACATTGACTGCTTCTGATGCAACAGAAGTTGCCAATGCAAATATGGCTATTGCCAATGTTTGTAGTGTAGGTTTCATAGATATATTTTCCAAATGTGTCCTATTGCGGACTGAGATATTATTACGCAATCGCAAAATTACACAAAAAAACAAAATAATCCGTTCGGTGACTGCATATAATTTACGTAAAAGCCCCGGCCAATTGCTCAAGGCTTTTGGTCGGGGCAAATTTGTTTGATATATATGTGTCTTGGGAGCCTGGAATTATTTGTTGAGATTATATACCTCCGGCCTAATGTATTTACGCAATGCAGGCACTTTCTCGGCTAAGGCATTAGCGGCCAGACGCGACACTACGATGCCACCAAGCACATTAAGATGAGTATTGTCAGCTTTCCCCTCGGGACAGAATTCGTATGTATTGGCAGGAATCCACATAAAGAGTTCTTTTGAGAGTGTGGCTCCCATCTCTTGCACTAATTTATGGGTAAGTTTGTTCATATCTATAAACACTACCCCTTCTTCTTCAGCCACACGGCGTGGCGAGTCGCGGTATGCTCCGTGGGTATCAACGAGAATCACTCCCCCTTCGGTGTCCTTCACAGGACCTACGGGCGGATTGTCATCGCGGTCCTCAGCCTTGAGGCCGGCATTGGCCGGGAAGTTACGTCGAACAATACAGTTCATAAGTATGGGAATACCCCCCTTTGATTTTGTATCGCGGACATATTGGCGGAGGTTTTCGTCAAACGTGCCGCCGGGCTCTGAATAGCGGTCTTGATTTTTGATTTTCTCGTCGTTGTGGCCAAACTGAATTATCACATAGTCGCCCGGACGAATCTTCTCCATCACAGCATCCCAGCGTTTTTCTGAACGAAAACTCTTAGAGGAACGCCCGTTGACAGCGTGATTGTCTATCTTCACCGGACCTTGGAAATAGAGCGGAAGCATTTGCCCCCAGCCACGTTCCTGGTTTTCTTTGTCAAGAGGCTTATTGGCCATTGTAGAGTCGCCTATCATAAAGATGGTGACGGTGTCTGTCTGCTCCGTCGGGGCTGCCGAGGCAAGAATGGGGAGCCCTAACGCAAGCACAAGCGTGTTGATGATTTTCATTTTTGGGTGGTATAGTTTTAAGTTTATGCTTATTTTACAGTCACTTTTACGGGGTGAGCTTTCTCTCTCTGCCAGCGGCGCAACCAGGCAAACCATTCGTCGGCACTTCGCGGCGATGTCTCGTCGCGAAGCGCGGCTGAGGTAAATGAATATTTTATCCGCCCTTTGGCATCCGGCTTGAGCAAGGTAAGATAGTTCACATCGTCCTCAATCGTGCGGTCAAGATACTGTGCGGGAACGAAGAGGCCGAGTCCGAGAGTATCGCGCAGTTCCTCATATTTCTTCTCCGGCACGTTCCATCCCCAACTTCCTGCCAGTCCGTCAGCAGAAATAAATCCGGTGTTATCCTCCATCACTTTTTGCACGCCGGTGCAGTAGACGGCCCCTTGCGTAGTGGGAGTAATGGCTATATCAACGTCGTAGTCGCGTCGATCGGCCCACACCGTATAGCGCTGAGTCATATCCACCGGATTTTTACCGGAACCCTGCACCCATCCACGATCAGTCACTTCAATTACAGAGCGGAGCGGACCGGTGGTCACCACTCTCTGTCCACGGGTATCCACTGAGTCAATCGTGGTTGGCTCCGTGCCGTTCCACCCGCGAAAGGAGCCGAGCGCCACCGATGTGCCGGCCCACAGAATGTCTCGCCCGTAACCTTGTTCCATCTGCTCTATGGTGGTATAGAATCCTGTAGTCTCCAATTCTAACTGAGGATGATTTTTGGCATAGAGATCCACACTCTGCCTGTTATCCATATACACTCGGATGGCCGACACGAGCCCTTCAAGCACTGCCCCGTGTCCATAGATGGAATTATACATTATGCGATTGTCTGCCGTACCGGGATACACAATGCCTTGCACTCGCGGGTGTTTCTGATTCTTGTCGTGGAGCTTTATATAGGCTGATGTCTTTGGCTCAAATGTCTTGGCCGTAGCTTTCTCCGAGAGATTCACGGTGAGTTTCTTTATTTCTGATGGTTTAAGATCCACCATCATCACCAATTCATCGTTACGCCCGTCGGCATCCATATCGTCAAGTTGCCAGACCATCTCAGGATGCCCGGCAATATTCACTGAGTGGACCTCTGCTCCTTTGGCCGGTAGACTGACTACTACAGGAACATTCTCGCGTGCCTCAGGCAGGGGATTGCTGACAGTCACAGTCAGCGATAGCATTAGAAGTTGTAGGGGGGTCATGGTATTGATTTTATATTAAAAAAAGATACTCTCCACGCGGCCATTAATAGGTGGCAAATGTTGTGAAAGAGTACCTTTTTTAGATTGTTTAGTAAAAACTTTTTTTCTTGGAAACTTGACAAAGAAAAGCGAGTGTATCGACCGGAGTCGCTCTCGGCTTCTCTTACAGCTTATTGCCCTAAATACGGTTTGAGCAACTGGCTTTTTTGCCCTTTGAGACGACGGATGGCTTTCTCCTTAATCTGACGCACGCGCTCGCGCGTGAGGTCAAACTTGGCACCTATCTCCTCCAGAGTCATTTCTTGGCATCCGATTCCGAAAAACATTTTCAGTATCTCACGCTCGCGATCGTGGAGTTGATGCAAGGCGCGGTCCACCTCTTTGGCCAGTGATTCTTGTGTCAGCGTGGCGTCGGCCATTGGCGAGTCATCATTGGTGAGCACATCAAGCAGGCTGTTGTCTTCACCTTCCACAAAAGGCGCATCTACTGAGATATGCCGCCCTGAGACTTTCAGTGTATCCGCTATCTTGTCGACAGGCACCTCAAGCCTTTCAGCCAACTCCTCGGGCGAGGGTCGGCGCTCGTTTTCCTGCTCAAATTTTGAAAGAGCCTTACTGATTTTATTGAGCGACCCCACCTGATTGAGCGGCAGGCGCACTATGCGGCTCTGCTCGGCAAGTGCCTGGAGGATGGACTGACGAATCCACCACACTGCATATGAAATAAACTTAAAACCGCGGGTTTCATCAAACTTTTGAGCCGCCTTGATAAGCCCTAAATTTCCCTCATTGATAAGGTCGGGGAGACTCAATCCTTGATTTTGGTACTGCTTGGCCACTGATACGACGAATCGCAGGTTGGCCCGCACCAATTTATCGAGAGCTGCCTGATCGCCTTGATGAATGCGCTGTGCCAGCTCTACTTCCTCTTCCACTGAGATAAGTTCCTCTCTGCCAATTTCTTGCAGAAATTTGTCGAGCGAGGCACTCTCGCGATTGGTGATTGATTTGGAAATCTTTAATTGTCTCATTTTTTATTAGCGCACATTTATCCTGCAAATTTAGTGAAATTTCTTCTAATTACCAAATCCATTTTAAACAGCCAACACCAAAATCTGACACTTTTGATTTTTCTTTTGACGTTAACGTATTTTTGTAGTAACTTTGCATATTATGCAGTTTCGCTCCGAACAACCACCCATTCAAGGCCACGAGGGGACGGTAAATCACCGCCATCCGCTCCTTCTTGTCGGTTCCTGCTTTGCCGACAATATTGGCGCTGAGCTATCGGCCGACCTGTTTAATGTATGTGTCAATCCATTCGGCCCTTTATACAATCCACTGTCAGTGCTCAGCGCCGTGGGCAGACTCGCTTCAGGAGCGACAGTAAGCGCCGAGGAATTATTTGAGCGCGATGGGTATTGGCATCACTGGGGGTTCCACTCGCGCTACTCTCGTCCTGAATGCGAAGCCTCAATTGAGGCTATGAACAGTGCTATTGCAGATGGCTCAAACACCCTGCGCAATGCTTCGGCTATTTTCATCACACTCGGCACAACATCTTGCTACATACTGAAAGAAACAGGCTCTGTCGTAGCCAATTGCCACAAGCTCCCATCCGGGACTTTCTCACGCCGCGAGCTTTCGCTACAGGAGGTCACTAACACACTTGCTGCCACGGTCGCCCTTATACGCAAATGCAATCCTGAAGACAAAATTGTCTTCACGGTCAGTCCGCTCCGCTACTTGGCCGACGGCCTCCACGCCAACAGCATCATCAAGGCCACCCTAATGCTTGCCGTTGAGGAAATCACACACTCCTGTGCCGACACATTGTATTTCCCGGCCTACGAGATTATGATCGACGACTTGCGCGACTATCGTTTCTATGCCGACGATTTGAAACACCCATCTCTAATGGCCGTCAGCTATATCTACCACCTGTTCGGTCGCAGTTTCTTTTCTCAAGACACTCTTAAGGCTGCCGAAGCCGGACGCCGGATCACTCGCCGCCTTGCCCACCGTTCCGAATCCGCAACTCCTCTCTCCGAAATCAAAGAACTCTCCCTGCTCGACAGCTTTCCGGAACTCAGGCAGGGTCTACAACGGTTTCTATCTCTATGTCCTACACAATCTCCGCGATAGCCTCCCTTCTCTCACTCCCCTCCCCTGCCGGCGACGGGAAAATATCTCATCTGCTCACTGACAGCCGTTCGCTCCTCGCTCCTGAGGAGACGCTTTTCTTTGCGCTGCGCACTCCGTCGGGCGACGGACATCGATTCATCTCCGACCTTTACAGCCGCGGTGTGCGTCACTTTGTGGTTGAGCGCCTCCCGGACAATATTTCCGAGATGCCTCAAGCCGTATTCCTGACCGTCAAATCTCCATTCAAGGCCCTTCAGACCATAGCTGCCGCACATAGAGCGCAATTTGACATCCCGATAGTGGCCATAACGGGCAGCCGCGGCAAAACAACAATCAAGGAGTGGATAAACTCTCTTGTGCACGGCGACATAGAGCTCACTCGCTCGCCCCGAAGCTATAATTCGCAGATCGGCGTGCCGCTGTCGCTCTGGGAGATTACACCATCCACCGAGGCTGCCGTCATTGAAGCCGGCATTTCTTTGCCTGGCGAAATGGAGCGCCTTGCTGCTATGATTAGGCCTACCATAGGGGTGTTTGCCAATATCGGCGGAGCCCACAGCAGCGGCTTCGCATCAATCCAAGAAAAAGCGCGTGAAAAAGCTCGCCTATTTGAAGGATGCCACACCGTAATCTTCCCTGCCGACAATGAACTGATAGCCTCGGTGATTCCCGACAGCTGTCGCAAGATAGGATGGTCTCTCACATCACCAAACGCCCCTCTCTATATCTCACGTATCACCCAACAAGCCGGAAATACCACAATCGACTATCAGTTTGCCGACAGCGAAATCCACGGCTCATACACCATCCCTTTTACCGCCCGCCGCGACGTTGACAATTCCATTTATGCCTTAGCCGTGACCCTCCTTCTCGGAGTGAAGCCGGAGGTGATAGCTGAGCGCATGCCGCGTCTCTCTCGCGTCAACACCCGTCTTGAAGTGATTGAAGGGCTCAACGGATGCCACATCATCCACGACACGTTCACTGCCGACATCCCATCATTGGCCCAAGCGCTTGACTTTGCCAACCGCCGCATCACTCCGGGCCACTCTCTGACCCTCATTCTCGGCGATCTGACCGCACAGTGCGGGAACACAGAGGCTGTCTATCGCCAGGCTGCCACACTATGCCGGGCCCGCGGAGTGAACACCATCATAGCTGTCGGCCCTGAAATCAGCCACCACGCAAATCTTTTTGGGCCAAACGCACTCCGATTCAACTCTGTCAGCGAAATGATGGACAGCTTCTCGACCGACTCCATCCTCGACTCCCTCATCCTCATCAAGGGCGCGCCTGACTCTGAATTCTCGCTTGTCAACGAGGCCTTCGAAGGCCGACGCCACGAGACAGTTCTCGAAATCAATCTCGACGCCGTGGTCGACAATTTCAATTTCTTCCGCTCTCACATCAACCCCTCCACAGGCATCGTTTGCATGATTAAAGCCTCGGGCTACGGAGCCGGAGCCGCCGAACTTGCCAAAACCCTCCAGACCCAAGGCGCTGCCTACCTCGCCGTAGCCGTCCACGACGAGGGCGCACAGCTCAGACGTGAAGGCATCACTATGCCCATCATTGTCCTCAACCCTATGGTCGACGACCTCAAAACGCTTTTTGACAACCATCTTGAACCCGAAATTTACTCCATTGATTTCCTGCGGCGTCTCATATCCGAAGCCAAGCGACTCGGTGTGGAGAATTATCCTGTTCACATCAAAATCGACTCCGGAATGCATCGCCTCGGCTTCCTGCTCGACACGCTTCCGGAAGTCATCAATCTACTCAAGGGACAGACACACATAGTGGCTCGCTCCGTGTTCTCCCATCTCTGCGCTGCCGACGATCCCCTTGAGGACGATTACACCCGCAGCCAGTTTGATTACTTTGACCGCTGCGCAACAATGCTCTGCGAGGCTTTCCCCGAGCGGCGAATCCTTCGCCACATACTCAACTCCACAGGCATCACCCGCTTTCCGGAGCATCAGCTCGATATGGTGCGCCTCGGCATCGGACTCTACGGAGTGCCCACTCTTCACGATGGCTCGCAAGCCCAACTGCGTCCGGTCTCCACGCTTCGCACCGTAATCATCTCTGTCAAGGAATGGCCGGCAGGAACCACCATCGGCTACAACCGTCGAGGCAAACTCCAACGCGACTCAATAATAGCCACCATTCCGATAGGATACGCCGACGGTCTCAACCGCCACCTCGGCTACGGCAATGCCTCTTTCTTAGTGGCCGGAACTCTCTGCCCCACCGTGGGCAGCATCTGTATGGATGCCTGTATGATTGACGTCACCGATGTGCCGGGCATAGTCCCCGGAATGTCAGTAGAGGTGTTCGGGGAGAATATCAGCGTCGACTCCATCGCCGATTCTCTCGACACTATCCCCTACGAGATTCTCACATCCGTCTCACAGCGCGTCAAGCGCATCTACTATCGCGAATAGCTCATTAGTCCGCTCGCCCCACCACTCTCATTTTTTTCGTTTTTTTCAAAATTTTCTCAGCTTGCACCGTCAAATGAGACAAGCTGACGCTAATTTTGTTGCATAATTTGATTTGGAGGGAAATTTTTTTGCCGACTTCATTAAAATTTTTCTGACCAAAGTTCTATATGTAACCAAAAAAGAAACGAAAATATTTATGAAATCACTCACCGTCACAACCGCCGCAAACCGCCGCAGCTCAACCGGGTCCAAAGCAAGCCGCTCACCCAAACATCTCCTCGATGCCTTTGAGAGAATAGTTGAATTAGCCAAAGAGTCTGCACTAACCGCCGACTTCTTCACCGCAGCCAAGTCGGATATCAATTATGTAGCCCGCAGGCTTGATCTGACGGTAATCCAGTCTGTCCTGCTCGCCATCTTCATTGACCGCAGCGAGGACACACGCATCCGCCCATCTGAAATAGCCGGATTCCTCGGCATCGGAACCATCAGAATGTTGCGCTATTTCGAAGAGATTGATGGATTAGCCAACAAAGGCTACATCCGCACCTCCACACGTCGCGACGACCGCACGTATCGTGTACCACCACAAGCACTCAAAGCGCTCCGACTCAACTCCCCCTTAGAGTTTCACGAACAACCTATCACTGACACTCAGGAATTCTTTGACCGCTTCAAGGTTTTGGCCAAAGACAAAGATAACGACGAGATTGACTACGACCAATTCTCCGACCAAACCACCGAGATGCTCGATGAGATAAAAGACACCGTTTTTGCCCGGACTCTTAGCCGCTACAACCTATCCAATGATGCTAAAATGCTCTTCATCTTTATGGCTCATCTTTACGTTGAGAACAACGACGACAACATCCGCTTCCACGACCTCGAAGATCTCTACGACGACGAAGAAATCCCCGGTCACATCAAACGAGACCTCCGCGCCCACGACCACACTCTCTTTGAACACGGACTGATTGAGAACGTCAACGAGGACGGCGTGGCTCGCTCCGATGCATTCAAGCTCTCCGATAAAGCCAAAGAAGAACTGCTCGCCGAACTTGCCATCCAAAATATCGGGAAATCCGACAAAGACCTCATCAAACCCGACTCCATATCCAAAAAGTTCCTAATCTATAATTCTGAAGAAGAATCATCAGTAAATGAGCTTTCAGCCATTCTCACCGACAAGCGATTCAAGGAAGTCCAGGCGCGCCTGGAAGAGTCCGGTATGCGCCGTGGATTCTGCTGCATCTTCTACGGCGCCCCGGGCACAGGCAAAACCGAGACAGTTTATCAATTAGCCAAGACCACCGGCCGAAACATCATGCAGGTAGATGTCGACAAAATCAAAAGCTGCTGGGTGGGCGAAAGCGAAAAAAACATCAAAGCCCTCTTTAACCGCTACCGCAACATCTGCCGATCCACCGACAAAGCTCCCATCCTCCTTTTCAATGAGGCTGACGCGGTCCTCGGCACTCGCATCGAAGGAGCATCGCGAGCCGTCGACAAAATGGAAAACTCCATCCAAAACATCATTCTTCAAGAAATGGAAAAATTGGAAGGCATTATGATTGCCACTACCAACCTCTCATCAAATCTCGACAAAGCATTTGAACGACGATTCCTATACAAAATCAAATTCAACAAACCGACATCCGACTCTCGAGCAAAGATATGGAAAACCATGCTCCCAAGCCTCACCACAGAGCAAAGCAAACACCTTGCCGCTAAATTCGACCTCTCGGGTGGTGAGATAGAAAACGTTGTGCGCAAGCACACCGTCAACTCAATCCTCAAAGGGTCATCCGTCATTGACATCCCTCAGATTGAATACTGCTGCAGCGTGGAGCGACTATCCAACTCCTCGTCCTCCAAAATAGGCTTCACAGCATAAACCTCCTTCACTTCACACTCTTACTATCACTAATCGGCATTATCGCACCATTTTGGCCACGGGGTGGTTGTAACTTTGCAGGGTAAATCATAAATCACTCAAAGCTATGCAACAACTCCCCGTGTCCGACCGCGCCTTCGGGCGCC
>JAFLRW010000005.1 GCA_022511285.1 Duncaniella sp. | reverse complement strand
AAGTCTATCCAATCACATCAAGGGCGGATGGCTCCACTGCGAGTCATCCGCCCTTCGTTCATAGGAATGACCGCCGCACGCTGCCGGAAGTGACTCTTATTGAGCACCATGCTTACAGCCGAATCAGCATCTTCTAAATACTAAGGGTTGCGACGTTTTAATATAAATATCGTCGCATATTTTGCGACAAAAATACACAAAAATCGTCGCATTGCAAAATATCGCATCAACTTAACATCACTAATCGGCATTATCGCACCATTTTGACCTTGAGGCGGTTGTAACTTTGCGGAGTAAATCATAGATTGCTGACATTTTGATGCTGTTGCACTGGCATTGATTTGTATTATTTTGATTTTCAGAAAATTATTGCTAACTTTGCCGATGAAATCATATAAAATACAATAAGATGAAACCACTTCTCAAGACAATCATTGCCCTGATAATGGCATTCACCGCAAGCCTGACAGGCTATGCCGAGAGTATAATCGTCGGAAATGCGTATAATCCGAAGAACGACGTTTTCGGCACACTTGAAGAAATTAATCCTAATGAATACTTAGGTACAATTGAAACCAAATACTGGGCAAGTTTAGGCATTGTTTACAATGGTGATTATTATGGAGCACAAGAATACATTTATCTCACTCCCAACGAATTCTATAAAACAAGTGTTGAATTTAAAAACTGGAAAAACTGGATTCAAGGATATTTTCAAATATCAGGCAATGGTAACGAGCCGTTGACACTTACAATTAAAGCAATATACGACCCTAATACAGATACATTTACTATTATCGGAGTAAAAGATAACGACAGCGGTGATAATAATGGCGATAGTGGTAACACCGGTGGCGGAAATGGTGACGGCGACGGCGATGATGACGGCGGTAATACAGGCGGCGGAAACACCGGCTCAGACTTTTCATCTACTTTCCCGAAAGATATGCTCAAATGGACAGGAAACGAGTATAATCCCAACAGTTCTGATGTGATTTATTATTTAGGAGACAATGGTTCCGGATCTTCATATCCTGAAGACGATAGAAAAGTCTTTCTAATTGGTAATGGCGATTTTGGTGTTACCCTTTCAGGCAATCGTTCCGACCAAATGCTTCTGAATCATAAAACAAGTTTTAATGGGCCTATATCATCCGAAAAGATTGGTGCGTATCAAAAATTAGGCACAATAGGTATCCACGATAACAATAATGGAAAGATAGCTAATTACCTTTCTTGCCTTGATATGTCCAAAGGGGTAGTATCTACTTTTGCTTTAAGTGATAATTCAGTAGCTTCAGAGTATTTTGTAAGTAATCCTGATGATGTGTTTGCGGTAAACCATACATCAGAACAACCTCGAAATTATAAAATATTTTTAGGTGACGACGGTCTTCAAAAATCAATAAAAGACAATAAATATCTTATTAGCAGTCGTGAGTTAAAGCCCGTAACCAATACACTCGCCACCACTTGGGATACTGACGGCACCGTATCGGTGTCCGGCACTGAAATAACTATTACCGGTGCTACACGTCTGCTTGTAGTGACCGCCTGCGCTTCAAGCTATGACATTAAAGCGTCTGATTTCCGCTCCTCGACCAACCTTGTAACTAAAGCTTGTGAAACAGTAGACAAAGCATTAGCCAAAGGGTGGGAGGCGCTTTATGAGGCTCACGTAGCCGACCATCAGAAGCTCTACGGCGCCTCGTCGCTCACATTTACGGATGCTGCCGAAAACAACCGCCCAATCGACGAACTCGTAAAAGCCGGCAGAGACGGCGGATTGTCGCAAGCCGACTGGCGACTGATGGAAACACTGCTCTACAACTACGGGCGCTATACTCTGATGGGGTCCTCTCGTCAGGGAAATAGTTTGCCGAGCAACTTACAGGGTATCTGGAGTTCAAATCCACATTGGAACACTGATATTCACGCCGACATCAACGTTGAGATGAACTATTGGCCTGCCGAACCAACAGGACTTTCATCCTGCCACATGCCGTTCCTTGACTATATAATGGAGATGTCAAAACGTCCTGAGTGGCGCAACCTTGCTCATAAACGAGCTCCCGAAGCTGACGAATCTGCTTGGTGTTTAGGAAACGCCAACGATATGTATGGTAATGTAGAAGAATATGCCGGACAATATTCTGAAGCAAATGCTTGGTTCTGTAATCATTTATGGCAACACTACATATATACACTTGACAACGAATATCTTTCAAAAGCCTATCCTGTAATGGAAAGTGCTTGTAAATTTTGGGAAAAGAGACTAATAATCGGATATTCAAATGTATATCCTCAAATTTTCCCATCAGGAACACTATACCTGCCTGAAAGTTGGTCTCCCGAGAATGGATGGACAAATCCAAATGCTGCACACGGCCGTCAGCTCGTCACAGACCTTTTCAAAAACACAATCCAGGCAATGAAAATACTCGGCAAGTCGGACTATCTCGCCACTGCCAAAAATATTTTGGATAATCTCGATGACGGCATCCATGTAACCAACGGAGCCATCGAGGAATGGGTAGGTACAGATCCATCAAACGATAATGGCCATCGCCACATCTCTCATCTGGTGTGTCTCTATCCGCTCGGGCAAGTGAATCCGTTTGATAATCCTACGGAACTCAACGCCTGCATCCGCTCGCTCGAGCTTCGCGGCGACGGCGATGGCGGTGAGCAAGCCGGATGGGTGGACGCTTGGCGCGCCAACTGCCGTGCACGCACTCTTCAACCCAACAGAAGCAATGGTTATAAAGGTGCTCTCGAAAATATTCAGACCGCTGTCACCGATAAGCACATCCAACTTAGCCTTAATAATATGACGAGTAGCATGCACCAGATAGAGGGTAATGCCGGATTTAGTTCAGCTATGGCAGAAATGCTGATGCAGAGCTATCGCGCCACGTTTGACGAGGCGGGAAACATCACAGGACATCTTCACATCCTCCCCGCTCTCCCTGAGGAGTGGACAGACGGTGTGGTGACCGGCCTGCGCGGCGTAGGCAACTTTGAGGTGAATATTGACTGGCGAGAGGGTAAAGCCTTTGAAATCACAGTCACCTCTCACTCAGGCCGCCCATTCACCCTCGAGTGCGACAACATCATCAGTTTTACACAGCTCAAAAACGGCGAAATCATTAAGTCTCCGGCACAGCAGCGCTCTGACGACAGGGATAAAGCGTTTGTTGAGGCTCACAATCCGGGCGATGTGTTTGTGTTCACTCGCGATGACCTTACCACCTCACTCAACGGCATTGAAAACTCTGACAATATTGATGCAACCACCGTCTACTACAACCTCCAAGGCATACGCATAGACAATCCGACACCGGGTGCCATCTACATCCGCAAGCGCGGAAACATCACCGATAAAGTGATACTGTGATTATCAGATACTAAAATAACATAAAAATAGGGCGCCTCAATATGAATGGCGCCCTATTTTTATGTACTACTTGCGTATGCGTCTATCGCTTGAATCCGGTGAGTTCACCACCGAAACGGCATATAGCCCAAATGATTACAAGAATTGTAAACATAACTTCAACTATTTTTATAAATCTTCCTCAATTGAAAAATCGTCGGGAAGGTCGAGGTCGGAATCCTCAATATCCACATCGGCAATGGCTGCAATATCGGCATTGATGTCAGATGCCACGGGTGCCGTCGGCTTATTGCGCAGCGCCGCAGCGGGAGTCTGCTGGCGCTTGCTCTGCACCTTGAGAGCCTCCATAATCTTCTCGGTTATCTCATCGGCAAGCTCGGGGTTATCTACCATCATGCGCTTTGCGGCATCGCGTCCCTGACCTATCTTTGAATCGTTGTAAGAGAACCAAGCGCCCGACTTTTTAATAATTCCGAGGTTCACTCCGAGGTCGATAATCTCGCCTGAACGGGATATTCCCTCGCCAAACATTATGTCGAACTCTGCACGCTTGAATGGGGGCGCAACCTTGTTTTTCACCACCTTTACTTTCGTTAGCTTGCCGAGCACCTCGTCGCCATCCTTAATAGCGGTGGAGGGACGGATATCTATGCGCACAGAAGCATAAAACTTCAGCGCATTGCCTCCGGTAGTGGTCTCCGAGGGGCCAAACATAACCCCAATCTTCTCGCGAAGCTGATTGATGAAGATGCAACAGGTGTTAGTGCGGGAGATTGACCCTGTGAGCTTGCGCATGGCCTGACTCATCAGACGAGCCTGCACGCCCACATTCTTGTCGCCCATATCGCCGTCGATTTCGCTTTTGGGTGTAAGCGCCGCCACTGAGTCGACCACAAGAATATCAATAGCACTCGAACGAATCAACTGTTCCGCTATCTCGAGAGCCTGCTCGCCATTGTCGGGCTGCGCTATGAGAAGATTGTTGACATCAACTCCAAGCTGCTCGGCATAAAAACGGTCAAAGGCGTGTTCTGCGTCAATGATAGCCGCTATACCGCCGGCTTTCTGAGCCTCGGCTATGGCGTGGATGGCCAATGTGGTCTTACCTGACGACTCCGGACCATAAATCTCAATGATGCGGCCGCGAGGATAGCCACCCACTCCAAGAGCATAGTCAAGACCGATGGAACCTGTGGGTATCACATCAACGTTCTCTATCTGCTCGTCGCCCAACTTCATAACGGCGCCACGCCCGAAATTCTTCTCAATATTTCCCATTGCCTGGGCAAGGGCATTGAGTTTTGCCTTAGCAGGATCGCTGTCTTTCATTACAGCCTTTGCTGTCTCCTTCTTTGCCATATCTTATAGACGTTATATTTGTTTTTATTCTCTTTGAATCTATTGACACTGCAAAATTAGCACCCGCTATGGGCAATATATTTGCCCACCAACTTTAAAAAACGTTAACAACTTAAAGTTTTCTTGACTTGGGGCAGTGTCTAAGCTCGTGGAGTTATCCCACTACAATGTTGACAATCTTACCGGGTACTACAATGACTTTGCGTACTGTCTTCCCTTCAATCCACTTTGCAGCAGCTTCATTAGCCAGTGCTATGTCTCTGACACTGTCGGCATCAGTGTCGGCCGGCACTTCGATGTTGAAGCGTGCCTTGCCGTTGAAGGAAACAGCGTAGCGAGCCGTCGACTCCACAAGATAAGCCTCATTCCACTCAGGCCAGGCAGCATCACAGATGGTGTTGTCGTGGCCAAGGGCTGAGTGCCAAAGCTCTTCGGCAATGTGAGGAGCAAAGGGTGCGAGCACTATGAGCAGCGGCTCGAGGATGGCGCGAGAATGACACTTGAGCTGCGAGAGTTCGTTGACACAAATCATGAATGCAGCCACAGAGGTGTTGTAGCTGAACGCTTCAATGTCGGCCGTCACCTTTTTGATGAGCTTATGGAGCGATTTTAGCGCTTCGGCCGAGGGATCGGAAGAATCAACCAGGAGGGTGTCACCTTTATAATAGAGAGCCCAAAGTTTTTTGAGGAAGCGATTGACACCGTCTATTCCGTTAGTGTCCCACGGTTTGCTCTGTTCCAACGGGCCGAGGAACATTTCGTAGAGGCGAAGCGTGTCGGCTCCGTAGCGCTCCACAATGTCGTCGGGGTTGACCACATTAAACATCGACTTCGACATCTTCTCCACTGCCCAACCGCATATATATTTGCCATCTTCGAGGATAAACTCAGCGTTTTCAAACTCGGGACGCCACTTGCGGAAATCTTCAATTGAGAGCTGGTCGTTGCTCACAATGTTGACATCCACGTGGATGGGAGTGACATCGTAGTTGGCTTTGAGGCCGGCGGATACGAATGTATTGGTGTCCTTGATGCGATAGACAAAGTTGCTCCGGCCCTGAATCATACCCTGATTGATGAGTTTCTTGAAAGGCTCCTCCTCGCAGACCACTCCGAGGTCAAAGAGAAATTTGTTCCAGAAACGAGAGTAGATGAGGTGGCCTGTGGCGTGTTCGGTACCTCCTATATAGAGGTCGACATTGCGCCAATATTCATCAGCCTCGCGGCTCACGAGCGCATTGTCGTTGCGCGGATCCATATAGCGCAGATAGTAGGCCGACGAGCCTGCAAAACCCGGCATAGTGTTGAGTTCGATAGGATAACCCTCATCGGTGACCCATCCCTTAGCGCGTCCCAACGGCGGCTCGCCGCTCTCTGTGGGAAGATATTTGTCAATCTCAGGGAGAAGCACCGGGAGTTTATCCTCACTCATTGTGTGAGGGACGCCATCTTTGTAATAAACAGGGAAGGGCTCGCCCCAGTAGCGCTGACGGCTGAAAATAGCATCGCGCAGACGATAGTTCACCTTCACACGCCCTATGCCGGCCTCGGCTATATAGCGCTTGGCTGCGGCAATGGCATCTTTCACTTCAAGGCCGTTGAGATTAAGGCGGTCAGATGCGGAGTTAATCATCTTGCCTGTCTTGGCATCAAAACTCTGCTCGCTGACATCGGCACCCTCAATAAGCGGGATTATAGGGAGATCAAAATGCTTGGCAAAAGCATAGTCGCGACTATCGTGGGCAGGCACCGCCATAATTGCTCCAGTGCCGTAGCCGGCAAGCACATAGTCGCTCACATAGACGGGAATCTCCTTGCCTGTGAGAGGATTGACAGCATAAGCCCCGGTGAAGACACCCGACACTTTCTTGTCAATCATGCGCTCTCGCTCCGTCTTGTGCTTTATGGAGTCGAGATAGGCCTCTACGGCTGCCTTCTGTTCGGTGGTAGTCACTACATCCACATACTCGCTCTCGGGAGCAAGAACCATGAAAGTGACGCCAAACACCGTATCGGCACGGGTGGTGAATATCACCATATCCACATCCTCTCTCCCGGATATTTTAAAATGCATCTCAGCGCCCTCAGAACGTCCTATCCAGTTGCGCTGAGTCTCCTTTAGGGAGTCGGTCCAATCAAGGGTATCAAGCCCGTCGAGCAGACGCTGAGCATAGGCCGACACACGCAGACACCACTGATACATCAGTTTCTGCTCCACGGGATGACCGCCGCGCACACTGACACCCTCGCTCACCTCATCGTTGGCAAGCACGGTGCCGAGCGCCGGACACCAGTTGACCATCGTGTTGCCGAGATAAGCAATGCGATAGTTCATCAGCGTGTCGCTCTTCTGCTTCTCTGACATGGCCTTCCACTCGTCGGCAGTGAAATCCATAGGCTCGGAACAAGCGGCATTGACACCGGCAGAGCCTGAGGTCTCAAACTTTTCAATAAGCTCGGAAACAGGGCGAGCCTTTTGAGAGTCGTTGTCATACCAACTCTCAAACATCTTAATGAAGGCCCACTGTGTCCACTTGTAGAACTCCGGGTCGCAGGTCTTAATCTCGCGATCCCAGTCGTAACAGAATCCAATCTTGTCGAGCTGCTCGCGATAGCGGGCTATGTTGATGCGAGTGGTTTTTTCGGGGTGTTGACCGGTCTGTATGGCATACTGCTCGGCAGGGAGTCCGTAGGCATCGTAGCCCATTGGGTGAAGCACATTGAAACCGCGCAGACGCTTGTAGCGCGAATAAATATCAGATGCAATGTAGCCTAACGGATGCCCCACGTGCAGCCCCGCACCCGAAGGATAGGGGAACATGTCGAGCACATAATATTTAGGTCGTGAAGAGTCAATCTCCGTCTTATATACCTTTTCGTCTCTCCAGCGCTGCTGCCAGCGCGATTCAATTTCTTTATGATTATATTCCATTGTGGATATTGATTGTTTTTTCTTTGTAATTTCAGCTGATAGCGAGCATTCTCTCTATAGGGCGGCGGGCGCGGTCAATGATAGAGGGGTCGACTGTCACCTCCGGGAGCTCATAGAGCAGCGTGAGATAGAGCTTGCGCAGTGAATTTAGTTTCATAAAAGCACAGTCGTTGCATCCGCAAGTAGAACCCTCAGGTGGAGCCGGGATAAAAGTTTTGTCAGGGCAACGGCGCTTCATCTCGTGGATGATGCCGCTCTCAGTGGCCACTATAAATTGCTGATAGGGACTCTCCTCGGCCCATTTAAGAAGCACGGCAGTGGAGCCCACCTTGTCAGCTACAAGACGCACCGGCGCCGGACATTCGGGGTGGACCAACACTTTCGCCTCCGGATGAGCCTTTTTAAGGTCGAGAATACCTTCGAGCGAAAACTGCTCATGGACGTGGCAGGCACCATCCCACAACAGCATCTGACGGCCGGTCTGAGAATTTATATAATTGCCAAGATTTCGGTCAGGGCCAAAGATGATTTTAGCATCCTTCGGGAGACTCTCTATCACCTTAAGAGCGTTGCCCGATGTGACTACAATATCGGTGAGAGCTTTGACCGCAGCAGTAGTGTTGACATACGACACTACAGTGTGGCCGGGATGCTCCTCAATAAACTTTTGCAATTCAGGAGCCGGACAGCTGTCGGCAAGCGAGCAACCGGCGTTCATATCCGGCACCAACACCTTCTTGTCGGGACAAAGAATTTTGACAGTTTCGCCCATAAAGTGAACACCACACATCACTATAATGTCGGCATCCAGCTTCTCGGCAATCTGTGCGAGTGCCAAAGAATCGCCAATGAAATCAGCCACATCCTGAATCTCCGGCAGCGTGTAATAGTGGGCCAGCACAACGGCGTTTTTCTCCTTTTTGAGACGCGATATTTCAGCCACAAGGTCAGTGCCTTCCGCAATTTCAGCTTCAACGTATCCTTTGTCTGCTTTCATTGGTTTTTATATTTGTAAAAAAATAATTTTGAAAAAGAAATTTATAAGAAGAATAACAATAGCTGTAAAAACTGATAATATCTTTTCAGATAAATTCTTGCATATATGAGTTATTGAACTCAGGCTTACAGTTATCAAACTATTATCAACATCTTTAATGTCTGAAAATCAAAAGATTAATATATTTATTAACATAGTGTTAATAATGTGCAAAGTTAACAACTTTTTGTGAGTAAAACAACCTAAACTGTAGATAAACATATTGAAAACCGGGTGATAGAAAATCAATAACTATTTTGGCAGTGACGGGAAGGAATGTTATACAGCCTATACCATATTCAAGTCAAGAGTAAGTTATAAAAAAGAGTTGAATAGTTTTGAACAGTTTTCAACACTGTTATCAACACGTTTTATGCCTACACTTTCTTGAGCCGCGCCGAGGCTCCTCAACTACCCGGTTGCAAATTTAGCCAATTATTTTCAGCCGAAATAAAAAGGGTATTGAATGTTATATAATAGTTTTTTACACTGATTTGACAGAGTGTAAAAGTAAAAAAATACCCCTCCCGGTGTTGGTGGAAGGGGTAAGGAATATGGACGTAGAGAGATGTTATTTCACGCGCTCAACGTATGAACCGTCGCGAGTGTCGACACGCACTTTGTCGCCAATGTTGCAGAAAAGGGGAACACGAATCTCAGCGCCTGTTTCAACAGTGGCGGGCTTGAGAGTGTTGGTGGCGGTGTCGCCCTTGATGCCGGGCTCTGTGTAGGTGATTTCGAGTATGACGGATGTGGGCATTTCGCAGGTGAGAATAGTCTCAGACTCGGCATGAACGTTGGCTTCGCAGACGTCGCCTTCCTTGAGGAATTGAACTCCCTCGATGCTTTCGCCGGGGAGAATCACTTCTTCCCAGGTTTCGGTGTGGAGGAAGTGATAGCCCATATCATCCTTGTAAGAGTATTGGTAGGGGCGGCGCTCGATGCGGACTTCGTTGACTTTCACTCCGGAGTTCCAAGTTTTGTCGAGAATACGGCCGGTGCGAACGTTTTTGAGTTTGGTGCGCACGAAAGCGGGGCCTTTGCCGGGCTTAACGTGGAGGAATTCGACGATGAAGTAGAATTGACCGTCGATGTCGAGGCACATGCCGTTTTTAAAATCTGCTGTTGTTGCCATTGTGTGTATTGAGTGGTAATGTATGTTAAAAAAAAATCTAATGATTATTTGCATCCGCCGCAGCATCCGCCATCGGATTTGTCGGAGCAATCGCCATTTCCGCCGCAACATCCGCCACAACCGGACAAGAACGGACGGAGTTCTTCAGGAGTGGCCTCACGGACGGTGATAACGGAGCCTGTAAAATGGAGGTTCATTCCCACGAGAGGGTGGTTGAAGTCCATTACGACATTGTCGGGACTGATTGATTTGACGATGCCTGTGATTTGATAACCGTCGCCCGTAATCATTGGGAGGTGAGCTCCCACTTTAACGCGGTCGGTGTCAAAATTGCCATCACCATCGCGAAATATGTCGATGGGAATGGTGACAACATCGTCGGGGGAGTAGGGGAACCCGAGTTCGGAGGGGACCGGAATGTCGAAATTCTCACCGGCTTTCTTGCCGGCAAGACGCATTGCGAGGCCTTCGACGAGTCCGGGAGTGACACCGAAGATGAAACACTCCGGAGCGGATGGTTCAACGGTGTGGACGAGTTCTTTTTTTCCGTCGGAGCCAACTGTGAATAGTTGGTAGGCTATTTCGACGTATTGTCCCGGGATGATAGAGTTTTCAGCCATCCGCAGGATTATTTTGTTTCTTCTACTTTAACGCCTGCCAGCTCCGGGTCAACCATAATTCGGCCGCAGTATTCGCAGACGATAATTTTCTTGTGCATTTTAATTTCCATCTGTCTCTGGGGCGGGATGCGGTTGAAGCATCCTCCACAGGCGTTTCGCTGGATGTAGACAACACCGAGACCGTTGCGAGCGTTTTTGCGGATACGCTTGAAGGCGTTGAGGGTTCGGGGGTCGTCAATTTTAGCTTCGAGCTCTTTAGCGCTGACGCGAAGCTGCTCTTCCTGCTGGCGTGTTTCCGACACTATCTCTTCAAGCTGTTTGCGCTTATCGGCCAGCATTTGATTGAGGTCTGAGAGACGCAGAGAAGCGGTGTCGATTTCCACTTTTTTGTTCTCGTTTTCCCGAGAATACTGGTTGATGTGTTTTTCTGCCAACTGGATATTCAGAGTTTCAAACTCAATCTCCTTTGTGAGGATATCGAATTCGCGGTTATTACTCACGTTGTCGATCTGAGTTTTGTATTTGGCAATTTTAGTCTGGGCATCGAGTATTCTGTTGTTTTCGGTCGCAGTTGCTTTGCGGAGTTCCTCAATTTCGGTTTTGAATTTCTCGATGCGAGTGTGCAGACCTTCGATTTGGTCTTCGAGGTCGCGCACCTCTTCAGGGAGCTCACCGCGGACAGTGCGGATGCCGTCAATTTTTGACAGGATTGTCTGCAGCTCGTAGAGAGAGCGCAGGCGCTGTTCAACCGATTTGGTCTGGTCGTTTTTATTTTGCTCTTTGGCCATATATGGTTACAGTTATTTATGTTGAGCAGAGTTAATGTGGACGTGGTAGGCCACGGGCGGGAGCTCGTGGCTGCACATACAGGGTGCAAAGTTAGGAAATTTTTCGGAGATAATATCCGAAAAAATTGATTTAGTGCATATTTCGCTCTCAAAGTGGCCAACGTCAATGAGCAAAATGCGTCGGCCGAAGTTTACGAAATCGTGATATCTGATATCTGAGGTAATGAATGTGTCGGCACCGCGAGCGATAGCCGTGGAGATGAATTCGGCACCGGCACCGCTGCAGAGAGCCACTCGCTCAACACGGTCATCGCTTCCGTCCGACACTCTCAGCCCACCGCCATAGACCTCGCCCGCTTTCTGTACAAACGACATAACGTCGGAGGCTTTGGGGAGTGTTCCGATAATTCCGAGTCCGGAAGATTCGGATAGAGTGGTGCAGTCAGTGAGTCCAAGCATTGATGCTAAGCGAGCCGATGGGCCGCAGGGGGCTGTGTCGAGCGATGTGTGAGCCGAATAGACCGAAATTCCGGCCCGGATGCAGTGTATGATAGCTTGTTCGGTGCGATTTTCGCTGCAAAGAGAGCGCACACCCTTGAATATAAGCGGGTGGTGGGATACAATAAGATTGCAACCTCTGATTTCGGCCTCTGACACAACTTCCGGAGTGACGTCAAGGCATAACATCACGCCGGTGCAGTCAATGTCGGTGCCGAATATTGCAACCTGCCAGCCGGAGTTGTCCCACTCCTCCTGGGCGGAGAGTGGGGCAACTTCTTCAATGGCTTTAGCTATATCGGAGAGTAATGGCATTGCGGAAATTATTCCTCTTCGAGTTTGATTTTGAGTTCGTTGAGCTGCTCTTCGTCAATCTGCGAGGGGGCGTCAATCATCATATCACGGCCGGAATTGTTTTTTGGGAAGGCAATGACGTCGCGTATGGAGTCGAGTCCGGCGAGGATTGATACAAAGCGGTCAAATCCGAAGGCGAGACCACCGTGAGGGGGAGCGCCATACTTAAATGCATTCATCAGGAAGCCAAACTTGTATTGTGCATCCTCTTCAGAGAGACCGAGCAGGCTGAACATTTTGTTTTGGAGTTCGGCCTCGTGAATACGAATAGATCCACCTCCGAGTTCGTTGCCGTTGACCACCATATCGTAGGCGGTTGCACGCACTGCACCGGTGTCGGAGTCGAGCAGGTGGATGTCTTCAGGGTTGGGCGACGTGAAGGGGTGGTGCATAGCGTAGAAGCGTTGAGTCTCTTCGTCCCACTCGAATAGAGGGAAGTCTACCACCCATAGGCAAGAGAACTTTTTGGGGTCTCTCAGTCCGAGTCGGGAGCCCATTTCGAGGCGAAGTTCGCAGAGTTGCTTGCGAGTCTTCATAGCGGGACCTGCGAGGATGAGCATAAGGTCGCCCGGGTTTGCGGCTGCACGTTCGCCCCAGGCCCGCAGTTGCTCGTCGGAGAAGAACTTGCCCACACTTGACTTGATGGAACCATCAGCTTCAAACTTGACCCACATCAGCCCCTTGGCTCCAATCTGAGGACGTTTGACGAAGTCAGTGAGCTGGTCGAGTTGCTTGCGTGTGTAGTCGGCGCAGGCCGGAGCCACGATGGCGCCGACGTATTCAGCCTCGTCCATCACAGAGAAACCGCAGCCGGCGGTGAGGTCTTTGAGTTCCACAAACTGCATTCCGAATCGAGTGTCGGGCTTGTCGGAACCGTAGAGGCGCATAGCGTCGGCCCAGGTCATCCGCGGGAACGGCTCAGTGAAGTCGATGTCTTTGACATATTTGAAAATATGCTTTACAAGACCTTCAAACATATTGAGCACATCTTCCTGATTGACGAACGACATTTCGCAGTCAATCTGAGTGAACTCCGGCTGGCGGTCGGCTCGGAGATCCTCGTCGCGGAAGCATTTTACAATCTGGAAGTAGCGGTCAAAACCGCTCACCATCAGCAGCTGCTTGAAAGTCTGTGGCGACTGAGGAAGGGCATAGAATTGACCGGGGTTCATTCGCGAGGGCACCACAAAGTCACGAGCGCCTTCGGGAGTTGACTTGATGAGCACGGGTGTCTCAACTTCGAGAAAACCTTTTGAGTCAAGGTATCTTCTAATCTCGAAAGCCATGCGGTGGCGCAATTCGAGGTTGGAGCGTACACAGGCGCGACGCAAATCGAGATAACGATATTTCATTCTGAGGTCGTCGCCGCCGTCGGTATTGTCTTCTATGGTGAAAGGGGGAGTGTCGGCAGCATTTAGCACCTTGAGGGCAGAGGCAATAATCTCAATGTCTCCGGTGGGGAGGTTGGCATTTTTTGATGTGCGCTCAGCCACGGTGCCGGTAATCTGCACCACATACTCACGACCGAGCTTAGCGGCAGCCTCGTGAAGGGCCGCATCGGTGTCGGCATCAAACACGGCCTGAGTGATGCCATAGCGGTCGCGGATATCGACAAAAGTCATACCGCCCATACGGCGGGTGCGCTGCACCCATCCCGCCAATGTGACTTCGCGGCCGGCGTCGCTCAGACGCAGCTCGCCGCAAGTGTTGGTTCTATACATAGATCTCTATATTGTTGTATATGTGGTTAAAATCAAGCTCTGCTATACGCAATATGGCACAAAATTAATAAAAATTATCCCCATCCGCAAAAAACCAAGCGGGAAGATGATATCCCATCGTCTTCCCGTTTAGAATAAACCAATCATTATCACATTTCTTGCAATGGAAAAAGTAGAATCTTGCTTTGTATCATAGTAACACTCGGCAAGGCTGAAAAGTTTTCCTATCAAGAAAAAATTACGGGAAAAGATGTGATTTTTTTATGGTCTCACTTGTCCGTTGCCTGACAGGAGATATTTGTAGGTGGTTATTTCGCGGAGTCCCATAGGGCCACGAGGCCCTAATTTCTGAGTGGATATGCCAATTTCGGCACCGAGGCCAAACTGAGCGCCATCGGTGAAGGCGGTGGGGAGGTTGACATACACGCAAGCGGCATCCACCTCGAGCTGGAATCGGGCGGCAGTGTTGGGATTGTCAGTGACGATGCTTTCACTGTGGCCGGAGCCGTGGCGACAGATGTGGTCAATGGCTTGGTCGATAGAGTCAACGGTGTAGACACCCATTTTGAGGTCCATCCACTCGCGGTCGCGATGAGCAGGCTCGGCAGTGTGGAGAAGAGCTGAGGGATAATGTCCACTGAGAGCGGCAAAGGCTTGTGTATCAGCAAAGAGATCCACACCTTTAACGGCGAGCGGCTCCACAAGAGCGGGGAGGTCGGCAAGACGCGAAGCGTGGACCAAAAGAGAGTCAAGAGCGTTGCACACACTCACTCTGCGAGTCTTGGCATTTTCAATTATGTCACGACCCAAGGCGAGAGAGCCATCCTTGTCAAAAAAAGTGTGGACCACACCGGCGCCGGTCTCAATCACCGGGACACGGGCAGAAGAGCGCACAAAGTCGATGAGGCGGCGTCCGCCTCGAGGGATGCAGACATCCACATAACCTACGGCGCCGAGCAGAGCGGCAGTGGCCTCGTGGGTGGATGGGAGGAGGTGGCAGCAGTGGGCCGGTGCGCCTATGGTGCTAAGAGCCCGGTGTATCAGAGCAATGGCGGCCCGGTTGGAAGCGTCGGCATCGCTTCCCCCCTTCAGGATGCAGGCGTTTCCGCTTTTGATGCAGAGAGCAAAGACGTCGAATGTCACATTCGGGCGCGCTTCATACACAACGCCAACAACGCCAAACGGCACTCTCACTCTGCGAAGGAGGATGCCGTTTGGGAGAGTGCGGCGTTCTATCTCCTCCCCCACAGGAGATGGAAGGGTTGCTACGGCGCGGAGGTCGGAGGCAATGCCTTTGAGCCGGGAGGGGGTGAGTTGGAGGCGGTCGAAGAGCGGATTTGATTGGTCCATACGGGCAAGGTCGCGGGCATTTGCCCGGAGCAGCGCTGCGTGGGAAGCGTCCACTAAATCGGCAAGCGCCAGAATCACAGCCGAACGGGCCTCGTCGGTCATCACGGCAAGCGCCCTCGAGGCGGAGCGGACACTACTGAATATATCGTTGAAATTGCTCATAATCAAAGCATAATATGGATTGAAAATCTATTCAATGTAGAGATAATCATAATGCACCAAAGGGCGTTGGCCGCGTTTTCCGGTTGAGACCTGAGCCTCGGCGCTCGCCATGGCCGCACGCCCGATGCCAATATGCCGTCCGTCGGGGCCAATTATGGAGATAATATCCCCCTCTTCCCACTCTCCTTCCACGGCAGTAATCCCCACCGGGAGGAGGCTCACAGCGCGGTCGGAAACCAATACGTCGGCGGCCCGGGCATTGACACGCACTATACCTTTGGCAAACGAGCCGCTGTGGGCTATCCATCGTTTGATGTTGCTGAGGGGAGCGGCAGATGGTTCGAAAAGAGTGTGTGGCACCGTCTCGGGGTGTTCGATGAGGTCAACGAGTATCCCGGGACGATTGCCGCGCGCAATTAGTACCGCCACCCCTTCGGCAGCCACTTTCGAGGCAATTCCACACTTTGTGCCCATCCCTCCGCGGCCAAAACCGCTTTTTGCTGCCACTACATACTCGCTCACATCCCTGCCCGGCTCCACGCGTTCAATAAGGTGCGAGTCGGGGTCGGAGGGGGAGCCTGTGAAGATGCCGTCGACGTTGGAGAGAATGATGAGGGTGTCGGCATCGGTCATCGTGGCTATCAGCCCCGAGAGTTCATCATTGTCGGTGAACATCAGTTCGGTGAGCGATGCGGTATCGTTCTCGTTGACAATCGGAATCACACCATTGTCAAGCATTGTGAGCATACAGGCGCGCTGGTTGAGGTAGGAAGTTCGGGAGGCGAAGTTTTCCTTTTGGGTGAGGACCTGGCCAACCACAATTCCATAGGCGCCAAAGAGCTGATTGTAGAGGTTGATGAGTCGGATTTGTCCCACAGAGGAGTATAACTGGCGAGAAGCGACGGCATCAAGCTCCTTGCGAGGCGTCACGGCACCACGTCCGCAGGCCACCGCGCCGCTTGACACCAACACCACCTCGTGGCCCGACTCGCGCAGACTGGCAATCTGGTCGACAAGAGCCGACATATTCGTCACATCGGGCATACCGTCGCGACGGGTGAGCACATTGCTACCCACTTTTACAACAATTCTGCTCATAAAGCGCTTGCTTTAAGGCCTTCGATTACGGCTGTTGTAAAACCTTCGCGCTCCATAGCGTTGAGGCCGCGGATGGTGAGACCTCCCGGGGTGGTCACCTTGTCGATTTCAGTCTCCGGATGAGCCCCCGGCAGTGACAGCAGAGCCACAGCGCCGGCAAGAGTCTGGGTCACGATGGCTTGAGCCTCGGAAGCTCGGAATCCGAGCTCGACACCCCCCTCGGAGGCAGCGCGGACGTAACGCATGGCATAGGCTATGCCGCACGAGGCCAAAGCTGTTGCACCGGGGAGCAGTCGCTCGGATATCACCATCACTTTTCCGAGCGGTTCAAATAGTTTCAAGGTCCTATCGTGGGCTCCACACACCGGGACAATGAAGGTCATAGATTTGCTGACAGTCATAGCTGTATTAGGCATGGCAATAGAGATGTTTTCAGGTCTTGCGGCAGAAAACATCCCCTCCAGCTCAGAACCTTTTACACCGGCAAGGATGAAGCACAGTTCGGTTCGGTCAGGAATGATGGCCGATTCAATGTCGGCAATCACATTGCTGACCATCCAAGGCTTCACGGCCACAATGATGATGTCGGCTCCACGAGCCGCATCGGCGTTGGAGGTGGTGACATTCACGCCCTGCGCGGCGAGGTCAGAGAGCTTGTCGGTGTGAGGATTGGCCACAGTGAGGTCAGAGGGTCTGACGGCGTTGGCTCGCAGCAGACCGCGCGCTACGGCACCCCCCATAGCCCCACCGCCGATGATAGTAATATTCATACGTTCAATGCGATTGATAAGCTCGCTTTTATTCATAATTTTGAAGCAATCGTTAGAGAATATCTTTATAAATCGCAAAATTAGCTAAATTTTTGCGACTAATATGTAATGCCGCAGATTTTTCATAAATATCAGACACAACAAAACATCAATAATAAAGACGTTTGAAAAGCGCTTTTACGAAAAAACGGATGCAGTTGTAGAAACGGTTTTATTTTCATTGCAAGGTTTGATATTTACATAAAAATGCGTTAATTTTGCAGCGAAAGAAACCGGATATTAGCTTGCGTGAGTACAGTATCTCAGAAAATACTAATCATCACAGACGACACCTCAATCAATACGATGCTCCTCGAAAGCCTGCGGGCGGAGGGATATGACGCAGAAGTAGTGAAAGGCGCCGAGGAGGCTTTGATGCTTCCGCTTGAGGAATATAGCCTGCTGATATCCGAGATAGATCTCCCCGGCGAGATAGATGGTTATGAGCTTTTGGAGCGCATCAAGGAGGACCGAATCACGGCCTGTGTGCCACTGATGTTTTGCACTGTGCACGATTCGGAAAACGATATAATCAAGGGCTTGAATCTCGGGGCAGATGATTTCATCACACGCCCCTTTTCTCTGCGCGAGATGATGGCGCGCGTGCGCTCGGTGTTGCGCCGCCATCGCAATATGAATCCGTCGGTAAATAGTCGCACCATAGAGTATCGCACCCTGATACTCAACGTAGACTCCCGGCGGCTGCTCATTGACGGCGAGTCGGTGGGTCTTTCGCCCACAGAGTTTGCCATCCTCACAATGCTGCTCAGAGGGCGCAACAGCCTCTTCAAGCGCGAGGAGATATTTGGAGCAGCGTGGCCCGGCGAGCCGTTTGACAATCCCCGCCTTGTTGATGTCAACATATCGCGTCTGCGCAAGAAGATTATGGCATACGGAAAGAATATAGTCAATAAGTCGGGCCTCGGCTACGGCTTTTTAGATAAGGAGGTGTGATGCTGCCGTCGTGTCTCACATCATTCGTGTTGGAGGCCGGCTGCGATGAGGCCGGGCGCGGCTGTTTGGCCGGACCGGTGTGTGCTGCCGCCGTGATACTGCCCGATGGGTTTACACATCCTCTGCTCAATGACTCTAAGAAGCTCTCCGAGGCACGTCGCGAGCAGTTGCGGCCGGTCATAGAGAGCGAGGCTGTGGCGTGGGCTGTGGCGTGGGCCTCTGCGCAGGAGATTGATGAGATGAATATCCTCAACGCTTCAATCCTGGCCATGCACCGCGCCCTCGACCTGCTGAGTGTGCGCCCGGGCGAGATTGTGGTTGACGGCAACAGGTTTAAGCCCTATGGAGACATTCCCTATCGAACCATTGTGAAGGGGGATGGGAAGCTCGGCAATATTGCCGCCGCTTCAATCCTGGCCAAAACTCACCGCGATGAACTGATGGTGCGGGTGGCACGTGAATATCCCGGTTATGGCTGGGAGATAAACAAAGGGTATCCAACGGCAGCTCATCGGCAGGCTATATCAAGCCTCGGGCTGACCCCCTATCATCGCAGCACATTCAAATGGCAGGGGGAATGAGTTGATGAATCTTACAATTGATAAAAAATCACGTCTATGAGTATCACCGTAGTCGGAATAGGTCCCGGTGGAGCGCCGGATATGACGGAGGCAGCTGTCCGAGCCCTCAGCAGGGCGGATGTGGTTGCCGGCTATCATTATTATCTCCCGTTTGTCAGACCTTTGCTCAAGCCTGAAGCAGAAATTATCGGCTCGGCCATGCGCCAGGAGCGCGACCGCGTGCAGGCAGCGCTTGAGGCTGCCGCCGCGCGCCCCGAGGCCGAAGTGGTGGTGGTGTCGTCGGGCGATGCCGGCATCTACGGCATGGCTCCGCTTGTGATGGAACAGCGTGCCCGGATGGGATTGGAGCATATCGAGGTGACTGTTGTGCCCGGGGTGAGTGCATTTCAGAAAGCGGCCTCGCTGCTCGGAGCGCCTGTGGGCCACGACTTCTGTGTCGTCTCGCTGAGCGACCTAATGACCCCTTGGCCCCTCATAGAGCGCCGCATAATAGCTGCGGCCGAAGCCGACTTTGTCACCGCCGTCTATAATCCGCGCTCCACCAAGCGCTATTGGCAGCTGCCGCGGCTGAAAGAGCTATTCCTGCAGCGACGCTCGGGGCAGACCCCGGTGGGATTTGTGCGGAATGCCGGGCGCGAGGGGCAGGAGGTGGCGCTGACCACTCTTGCCGACTTTGACCCCGGGCAGACGGATATGTTTACGGTAATCATCATAGGCAACTCGCAGACCTTTGTGCGCGGAGGCAAGATGATAACGCCGCGAGGCTATTATAACCGCGAGGAAACCGACGCCGCCTCCGTGGGCCAAGATATCATGATGAGGAGTTTCCGCACCATAGCGGCCGAGATGCGCAGTCCGGATATTCCTTTGGATCTTAAATGGGCCATGCTCCACGCCATACACACTACGGCCGATTTCGATATGGAGGAGGCTGTGAAGGCCGACCCTGATGCATTGCAACGTATCTATGACACCCTAACGGCGCCTGATGGCGAGAGGGTGATAGTCACCGATGTGACGATGGCAGCCTCCGGTATTCGCAAAGGGGCGCTCGAGAGGCTCGGCGTTGAGGTGAAATGTTATCTCAACGCCCCTGAGGCCGTGGAAATGGCCCGTCGCCTCAGCATCACTCGCTCGCAGGCCGGCATACGTATAGCCGCCGAGCGACATCCGCGTGCCCTGTATGCGTTTGGCAATGCCCCCACGGCTCTGATGGAGCTATGCTCGCTGATGAGGCGGGGCGAGGCACACCCCTGCGGCATCGTGGCGGCGCCGGTGGGATTTGTCCATGTGTGTGAGAGCAAACTGATGGTCAAGACCTTCACGGAGATACCAAAAATCATAGTAGAGGGGCGTAAAGGGGGGAGCAATCTGGCCGCTACGTTGGTCAATGCCATCCTATGCCGCCCGGATGCCTCTCAGTTAAGACCCGGTCGCGATGTGTGAGTTTGTAGTAATAGGAATTTCTGACAATCCGAGGCCGGAGCTTTCATCCGAGGCCCTCGGAGCCATCGCCGCAGGGAGGGTTTTTTCCGGCGGGCGGCGCCATAGGGACATTGTGGAGTCGCTTCTGCCTGCCGGGGCAGAGTGGATTGATATCACTGTGCCCCTTTCCGATGTGTTTGAGCGCTATGAGGCGCTTCCCGACGGCGAAAGGGTGGTGGTGTTCGCTTCGGGCGACCCGCTTTTCTTCGGGTTTGCCGCCACGTTGCAGCGCCGGATGCCGCAGGCCGGGATTAGGGTGATTCCTCACTTCAACTCGTTGCAGACCTTGGCTCACCATATGCTGCTCCCCTATGAGGAGATGCGAGCCGTGTCGCTCACCGGCAGGCAGTGGGACGCCTTTGACAGTGCGCTGATAGCCGGAGAGGCTTTGATAGGTGTGCTCACCGACCGCCTCCATACTCCGAGCGCAGTGGCTGCGAGGATGCTTGAATATGGATATGATAATTACACGATAACCGTCGGCGAGCACCTCGGCAATCCTGAGAGCGAGCGTATTTCAGCACTGACACTCTCGGAGGCAGCTGCGCGCGAGTGGCAACAGCCAAACAGCATCATTCTGCGGCGCACACACCGCCGCCGTCGCCCCTTCGGAATCCCCGAGGAGGAGTTTGAACTGCTCGACCGACGGGTGAATATGATAACCAAGATGCCTGTGCGCCTGCTGGCACTCTCGATGCTCGACCTTCGCGGCCGTTCGTCGCTTTGGGATGTGGGCTTCTGCACAGGGTCGGTCTCCATCGAGGCACGGTTGCAATTCCCGGACCTTAAAGTCACCTCCTTTGAGCGCCGGCCTGAATGTGCCGCCATCATTGAGGCCAATGCCCGCCGCCACGGCGCTCCGGGCATAACGGTGGTGACCGAAGATTTCCTCGATATTGAACCCTCGGCCTATCTTAGTCCCGACGCCGTCTTTATAGGGGGCCATGGCGGGAAGCTCCGCGATATGCTGGATGTTGTGGCCGGCTGCCTGACTCCGGGAGGCATTGTGGTGTTCAACTCCGTCGGCGCCGACTCTCTGCGCAGCTTCCGCTCGGGAGCCGTTGCCGCAGGGCTGACCATAGCCAAGGAACACACCATCACCATCGATTCACATAATCCTATCACCATCATCAAGGCAATTAAATGACACGCCATACACTCATAATCAATGTTGCTGACTCATCACGGACGCTCGCAGCCACGATAGCCGGGGCGTTGGAGGGGGAGACACGCACGGTGGCCCATCGCAGCATCACTCCTGAGATGCTGCGCGAAGCCGGCGCCATCATATTTATAGGCGCTGCGGGGATATGTGTGCGCACGGTCATTCCGGCCGTGTGTGCCGACAAGCACACAGACCCGGCTGTGGTGTGTGTGGACTCTACCGGGCGCTATGCCATCCCGCTGCTCGGCGGCCACATCGGGGGCGCCAACGCCTTGGCGCGCTCCATTGCCGCGATAATAGGCGCCGAGGCTATCATCACCACTCAGAGCGATAACGCCGGACTTTGGGCGCTCGACACTCTTGCTTCGGAGTGCGGTTGGGTGGCTGATGCTACCGCCGAGGAGCTCAACGAGGCAATATTCAGATATGTGGAAGGGCGCCCCACGGCCCTCCTTTTAGACATACGCTCCGACGCCACAGCGCGCCTTGAAGCCACCTTGGCCCCCCATGTGCATAAGGTCCGGACTATTGCCGAAGCCGCTGATGCGGAGCTTATAATTGCCGTGTCACCTCGCATATACTCTGCTCCCGAGGGGTCGGTATTGCTCAGTTATCGGCCTCCGGTGCTTGCGCTCGGAGTGGGGTGCAGACGTGAGTGCGACCCGCAGGGAATCATTGACCATATCTCCTCTCGGATTATATCGCAGGGGCTGTCGCCCCTCTCCGTGGGGATGATTGTCACCATCGAACTGAAAAAAGATGAGCCGCTGCTGCGGGAACTTGCCGCCGCGTGGCCGCAAGCGGAGGTGAAAATATTTACAGCCGGGGAACTGGGCGCGGTAGATGTCCCAAATCCGTCGGAGCGTGTGCGTGAGGCCACCGGTGTGCCGGGAGTGGCCGAGGCGGCTGCCTTGCTTGCATCAGCCGGCGGCGAGATGCTGATTGAGAAGTCAAAAGGGTGTCTTAGGCCCGGGGCTGACTTCACTTTTGCCGTGGCGCTCGACCGCCCCTCTGCCCGAAAGGGGCATATTGAGATAGTGGGCGCTGGTCCCGGCGACCCTGACCTCGTGTCGGTGCGCGGGCGCCGATTTCTCGAGCGGGCCGACCTTATTCTGTATGCCGGAAGCCTTGTGCCGCGCAGTCTCACACTGTGTGCCAAGCCCGGATGTGTGGTGCGCTCGTCGGCCGACCTCTCGCTCGAGGAGCAGTTTGAACTGATGCGCAGCCACTATGACGCCGGCCACCTGATAGTGCGTCTCCACACAGGCGACCCCTGCATCTATGGCGCCATACAGGAGCAGATGGCATTCTTTGACCGTCGCGGGATGAGCTATCACATCACCCCCGGCATTTCTTCGTTTCAGGCGGCGGCGGCCGAGCTCCGCTCGCAGTTCACCATCCCGGAGAGGGTGCAGACCATCATACTGACCCGCGGCGAGGGGCGCACCCCGATGCCGCCTCGTGAGAAACTCTCCCTGCTGGCTCGCTCGCAGAGCACCATGTGTATCTATCTCAGCGCCGGGATAGTCGAGGAGGTGCAGGCGCAACTGCTCGAACATTATCCTCCGGAAACTCCCGTGGCGGCGTGCTACAAGCTCACATGGCGCGAGCAACGCATCTATCGCGGTCAGCTTCGCGACCTTGCACGCTTGGTGCGCGATAATAACCTCACACTGACCACTCTGCTCGTGGTGGGCGACGCCATCGACAACCGCGAGGGGCTTTCGCGCCTCTATGACCGCCATTTCACCCATCTTTTCCGCCGCGGGGAGGGGCCGGCAGATGAGTAAGCCGCGGCTGCGCCCTCTGATGCTCGGCGGCACCGGGAGCGATGTGGGCAAGAGCCTCATAGCTGCCGGACTATGCCGCATTTTCCGTCAGGATGGATATGCCCCGGCACCGTTCAAGGCTCAGAATATGGCTCTCAACTCCTATGCCACCCCCGACGGGCTTGAGATAGGCCGGGCACAGGCTGTACAGGCCGAGGCTGCGGGCATTGCCTGCTCCACGGATATGAATCCGCTGCTGCTCAAGCCGTCGGGCCAGTGCACATCGCAGGTGGTGCTCAACGGCCGCCCGGTGGGCAACCGCGATGCCTACGAGTATTTCCGCCGCGAGGGCCGGGGGGAATTGCGCCGCGAGGTGTGCAGCGCCTTTGACCGCCTTTCACTCAAATATAATCCTATCGTGATGGAGGGGGCCGGGAGCATTGCGGAGATAAATCTGAGGGATTCAGACCTCGTTAATATCCCTATGGCCCGATATGCGCAGGCGGCTGTAATCCTTGTGGCCGACATTGACCGCGGCGGGGTCTTTGCTTCGACTTATGGCTCGATTATGCTTCAGCAGCCTGATGACCGCAAGCTGATAAAGGGGGTGATAATCAATAAGTTTCGCGGTGATATGCGTCTCTTCGATGAGGGGCGGCGCATGATGGAGGAGATTTGCGGCATTCCGGTGCTCGGGGTGGTTCCCTACGCCCCTGATATTAATATCGACGAGGAGGACTCTGTGGCCCTCGACGGCAAAAATACCGCTCCTACCTCCGAGCCGGAGCGGGTGAATATAGCCGTCGTCAGGCTCCCCTATATCTCCAATTTCACCGACTTCAATATCCTTTCGCGTCATCCGCAGGCTCATCTCTACTACACTTTCACCCCCGCAGGCATCGAGGCGGCTGATGTGGTGATAATCCCCGGCAGCAAGGCCACCATCTCTGACCTCACCCGGCTGCGCGAAGCCGGGCTTGATGGCGCCATCCTTGCTGCGGCGGCTCGCGGAGCTTCTGTGGTGGGCATTTGTGGCGGCTACCAGATGCTCGGACTTGAGGTGGCAGACCCCGACGGCATCGAGGGAACGCCGGGCACCGTGTCGGGTTTGGGGCTGCTCCCGGTGAGGACGGTGCTCGAAGGCTCGAAGGTGACACGCCGCGTCGTGGCTCAATATCCTGATGGCACCCCGGCCGGAGAGGGGTATGAGATACACATGGGGCGCTCCGTGCTGCTTGGGGGCACTCCGCTGTTCCGCCTCGCCGACGGCTCTTTTGACGGCTGCCGCGTGGGTAACGTCCGGGGTTCGTATCTCCACGGCATCCTTGACAATCCGGCCGTCATCACCCCTCTGTTGCAACGCCATCTCGCTGATGCTGCACCCGTTAGCTTTGACCCTGCGGCCGACCGCAACCGCGAGTTTGACCGCCTGGCGCTATTGCTGCGACAGCATGTGGACATCAAAAAGTTATATGAGATAATAACCCTCCCCGACAATGATTAACGGCCACGGCGACGACCTCCACCGCTACCCCGGGCGAAATCTGATAAATTTCAGCTCAAACATCCTCTCGGGGGTTGACCATACGCCCCTGATGGAGCATTTGGCCCGCCTCGCCTCGCTCCCGGCATCATACCCCGACCCTGATGCATCTGCGCTGGCCCGGATGCTTGGCGCTGAGGATACGGTGGTGGTGACGGCCGGAGCAGTCGAGGCTATCTATCTAATAGCCCTTGCATATCGCGGCTGCCGCTCGGCCATCGTGGGCCCCACGTTTAGCGAATATGAAGATGCCTGCCGCCTACATGCCCACACTGTCAGTCATGTAGTGTCGCTCTCTGACACCACCGGAGCCGAAATGGTGTGGCTCTGCAATCCTAACAATCCCACCGGGCGAGTCACTCCCCACGCCACACTCTTGGCTCACATAAAGGCTCATCCCTCCACACTCTTTGTGGTTGACCAGGCCTATGCTCCCTACACCACACACCCTCTGCTCACCCCCTCCGAGGCCGTAGCGGCGGGCAATGTGGTGATGCTCAGCTCCCTCACCAAGCGTTTCTCGGTGCCGGGGCTGCGGATAGGCTACGCTGTGGGCGCTCCCGGCATAATGGCTCGAATCAAAGCCGTGCGTATGCCTTGGAGCGTCAATGCCCTTGCCATCGAGGGTGCGTGCTGGCTGCTTGAGCGTGCCGACAGATACCCCGTCGATGCCGACAGCCTCCATGCCGAGGCTCTACGCCTTGCCTCTGCAATGGGCGAAATGGGCATCGAGACCCTCCCTACCGACTGCAACTTCATCCTCTGCCGGCTCACCGACGGGCGTCCGGCAGCCCGGCTCAAAGAGTGGCTCGTTGAGCATCACAACATCCTCATCCGCGATGCTTCCAACTTTTACGGACTCACCCCCTCGCATTTCCGCATAGCATCGCAGACACCGGCCCACAACGACCGCCTGATTAATGCCCTAAAGCAATGGACCACACTCTGATATTCACCCTCCTCCCCCTGCTGCTCGGATGGGTGCTCGACCTCCTCTTTGGCGACCCTGTCCGTCTCCCTCACCCTGTGGTATGGTTCGGCAGAGCCATAGCCTTCTTGGAGCATCGGCTAAACCGCGGCAGCCACCGCATAGCCCGCGGAGCCATCACGGCCCTCAGCCTTATCGCCTCCGTCTATGCCGCGGGGTGGGGGGTGGAACGACTCCTCTCAGACCACCCCATAGCCGTAATAGCCTTCAAGACCATAGCCGTTTTCTATTGTCTGGCCGGCACCACCCTAAGGCGCGAAGTGAGGATGGTGTTTGAGGCCGCTGACCGCTCCCTCGACGATGGGCGCCGGCAAGTGAGCCGCATAGTGGGGCGCGACACCGAGGCCCTCTCCGACCGCGAAGTGCGCGCCGCAGCCCTCGAGACATTGGCCGAAAACCTCTCAGACGGCGTAATAGCACCGCTCTTCTACTACGCTCTGCTCGGAGTCCCCGGAATGTTAGCCTACAAAATGGTCAACACCCTTGACTCCATGATAGCCTATCACACCGACCGCTATCTCCTCTTCGGCCGTTGGGCAGCCCGCATCGACGATATTGCCAACTATATCCCGGCGCGCCTCACAGCCCTGATGATGATACTCACAGCCCGCCGCCCGGGCCTGTGGCGCTTCGTAGCCGCCCACGGCCAGCGCCATGCCAGCCCCAACTCCGGATGGCCCGAAGCGGCCCTCGCCGGCATACTCGACTGCCGTTTTGGCGGCACCCACAACTACTTCGGCTCCTCATTCTACAAGCCTCATATCGGCACCAACCCCCGCCCTTTCACCGCCGCAGACCTCGACACATCTCTTCGCATCGCACTCCTCACCGAAATAGCCACCCTCCTCTCTTTGGTTTTTATAACCGTTCTGATTGATGTGTCTTCAAAAATTTCCGCCAATTTCTGATTTATTTCCCGGCACAACCGCATCAAAATTTTCGCATTTGACTGAGCCGTTAAGTGTTGCTCATTAGGAGCCCCGCCGCAGCACAACATAGTTAGCCTCCCCAATCCGATATTAAGTCGCGCAAAGGCAGCGTCCTACTGACAAAACAAAAAAAGGAGACCGAAGTCTCCTTGAGATTAATTAATTTTGTTTTGTCATGAAATATCATCAACTAACCTCGGAGCAAAGGTCGCAAATTTTCGTCTTACTCCAAAAGAAAACATCAAGAAAAGAAATCGCCCAATTAGTTGGGTGCAGTCAGTCAACACTCAGCAGGGAGTTGAAACGCAACTCCACCGAGAAAGGTAACTATCTGTGGAAGAAGGCCCACGCCAAGGCTCTTGAGCGACGCAAGCGAGGCACTTCACACAAGAGGATTGACGAGAAGCTTGTGTGGCGCATCAGACAGATGATAATAGATGACCAGCTGTCTCCTGAACAGATAAAGGGAAAGTTGGCAAAAGAAAGTATCTCCGTGTCCATACAAACGGTGTACAACATCATCAACGCCGATGAAAGCGGCGAGTTACGCAAACACCGCAGGCATCCGGATTTCAAGCGTCGACCGAAGCAGGAACACAGGCCAACAAAAGCCACGAACATAGCCAACCGCACAAGCATTCACGACCGATC
>JAFLRW010000049.1 GCA_022511285.1 Duncaniella sp. | reverse complement strand
AACGGTGGCCGCGAAGAGCCTTACAAAGGGGAGGAACGCATTCTTGTTGCTTCGCCAAAGGTGGCCACTTACGACCTCAAGCCTGAGATGAGTGCCTATGAGGTGAAGGATAAACTTGTGGAAGCTATTAAGGAGAATAAATATGACTTCATCGTGGTCAACTATGCCAACGGCGATATGGTGGGTCACACCGGAGTGTATGAGGCCATCTGCAAGGCTGTTAAGGCTGTTAATGAATGTGTCCACGCCACTGTCGAGGCCGCCAAGGAGGCAGGATATGAGGCGCTGATAATTGCTGACCACGGCAATGCCGACAACGCCATTAATCCTGACGGAACTCCTAACACTGCCCACTCGCTCAATCCTGTGCCTTGCATCTATGTCACAGAACGCAAAGATGCTACTGTCAGTGCCGGACGCTTGGCCGATGTGGCCCCGACTATTCTCAAAATTATGGGCCTGCCGCAGCCTGCTGAGATGACAGGCAAAGCGCTGATTGACTAAGCCTAAACCCGCAAACATCATAGACCCCGCCTTTTTGCATAGTGGCAGAGAGGCGGGGCTTGCTGTGACTATGTGGGTAATAAATGGAAATTTTGTAAAAAATCTATAAAATGAATTGTAGAAAAGGAGTGGATAATTGGAGAAATTTCACTAAATTTGCATCATCAAATGTGCCCTCTAAGCTCCGGAATCGGAGTGTAGAGGCGTAATGGATTGAAATAACGCTAATTAGCGTGTAAATAAAAGTGACAAATCAACTTATGATAGCGTTGCAGATTCAAAACGTCACCCTCGCATTTGTGGCATTGCTCACCGGCGCCGCCCTTGTGGCTGCGGCGTTGCTTATAGCGAAGTTGATATCGCCAAGTTCCTACAACCCGCAGAAGGGTGAGGCCTACGAGTGTGGCATCCCTACGCGAGGAGAGTCGATGGCGCGCTTTAAGGTGGGTTACTACCTTTTTGCCATCCTTTTCTTGATGTTTGACATCGAAACAGTCTTTCTTTATCCTTGGGCGGTGCGTGTCCGCGAGTTAGGCGCCTCCGGTCTCACAGCGATAGCCATTTTCTTTGCAATCATAGTGCTTGGGCTTGTGTATGCCTGGCGGAAAGGAGCTCTCGAATGGAAGTGACAACAAAGGGCATGCCCTATGAGGCGTGGAAAGACAATGAATATATAGAAAGTCTCGTCAAAGAGTTGCGCGATAATGGCACCAATGTCATCGTGGGCTCGTTTGACAAGCTTATCAACTGGGGGCGGTCAAACTCCATCTGGCCTCTTACGTTTGCCACCAGTTGCTGCGGCATAGAGTTTGTGTCGCTCGGGGCCGCGCGCTATGATATGGCGCGATTTGGATGGGAAGTGGCGCGCGCCTCGCCCCGTCAGGCGGATTTTATGATGGTTGCAGGCACAATCGTCCATAGGATGGTGCCGGTGTTCCGTCGCCTCTACGACCAGCTGGCCGAGCCTAAGTATGTGATAGCCTGCGGCAGTTGTGCCATATCGGGAGGTCCGTTCAAAAAAAGCTATTGTGTGGCTATGGGCATTGAGGATATTGTGCCGGTTGATGTGTTTGTCCCCGGTTGTCCCCCGCGCCCGGAAGCTATGATTTATGGCATTATGCAGCTCTCGCGCAAGATTAAGGTGGAGCGTTTCTTTGGCGGTGTTAATCGTAAGAAGCGCCAGGAAGAGTTTTGGGCTTCACATCCCATTTCTGATGAGACTACTGAAAATTAATTGATACAACACCTACCACATTATTTATATAGATAATGGCGACCATACAGGAAAAAATAGCAAAACTATTCCCTGAGATAACATTCTCTGAAGGCAATGCGGGCCTGGAACTCACAGTGTCGGATGAGAAATGGCATAGCGTGGCTGAGATGCTGCGACGCGACGAAGGGTTTGACTATCTTGTCACCATCGTCGGTATGGATTGGGCTGATGCCGGGTTGGGTTGTGTCTACTATCTGATGGCCACTGACCGCAACGAGCTTTTGGCCGTTAAGGTCATCGCCACCGGCGACCGCGAAAAGCCGTTCATCCACTCCGTCCATGATCTTTGGGATATTGCCACCGTTTACGAGCGCGAGGTCTACGACTATTTCGGTATCATCTTTATCAATAATCCTGATATGCGCCGCCTGTTCCTGAATATCGACTGGAATGGTTATCCACTGCGCAAGGATTATGACGAGGACCCCGCAATTAACCCGGTGTCGATTGAAAACGAGCGTCAGACTGACTTCACCGAGGCTTGGGTGGAGCGCGACGGCAAGATTGTAAAGGAGCAGTATCGAATCTTCTCCCCCGACGATTTTGTGGTCAATATTGGCCCCCAGCACCCCGCCACTCACGGTGTGCTCCGTTTCCGCACGGCCGTCGACGGCGAGACTATCAAGAAGATTGATATCTATCTCGGTTATATTCACCGCGGAGTGGAGAAAATCTGCGAGAAGGACACTTTCCAGCAGACACTCCACTTTATGGACCGTTTGGACTATTTCTCAGGCCAGAATTATCACCACGGTCTCTGCATGCTCTACGAAGAAGCTGCCGGAATCAAGGTCAACAAACGCATTGAGACCATACGTGTGCTTATGGACGAGTTGTCGCGTATAGCATCCCACTGTCTCTTTATCGGCACCTATTGTATGGACCTTGGAGCAACCACAATGCTCTTCTATGCCTTGCGTGTGCGTGAGCAGATACTCGATATTTTTGAGAAAACCTGCGGAGCGCGTATGACATTCAACTATTCCTGCATAGGCGGTGTGATGCAGGATCTTCATCCTGATTTTGTGAGCGATGTGCATAAGCTGCTCGAGGTTCTCCCGGCTAATATAAGTGAATACAATAAGCTTTTTACCGGCAATGTGATAGCTTGTGACCGTATGGAGAAAATCGGTGTGCTCAGCCGCGAGGACGCCATCTCTTGGGGCGTCACGGGCCCCAATGGCCGTGCATCAGGTTGGGCCTGCGATGTGCGCAAGACACATCCCTATGCCGTCTATGACCAAGTGGAGTTTGACGAGGTGGTCCTTTCGGAGGGTGACTCTATGGCACGTTTCAAACTCCGCATTCTCGAAATGGAGCAGAGTGCGCGCATTATATCCCAGCTCATCGATAATATCCCTGAAGGCGAGTATCTTGTCAAAGTGCCCAAAGTGCTTAAGATTCCCGCCGGACATTGGTTTAAGATGGTGGAGGGATGTCGCGGCACATTCGGGCTCTATCTCGAGAGCGATGGCGGTACCAGGCCTTATCGCTTAAAACTCGCGCCTCCCTGTCTGCCGGCCGCCGCTGTGGTTGACCATATTACAGCCGGCGAAAAGATTGCCGACCTTATAACGATAGGCGGCTCGATGGACTACATTGTCCCTGATATTGACAGATAAATTTTTAGCCAATAAACACATATATTATATATAGCGATTATGCAAGACTTATCAGTAGGCACCGCATGGTTTCACACCTTCCTCCTCGGATTTATCCCCGAGTGGGCGGCAGTCACTTTGGAGTGTCTGCTTATTGGGGTGGGCCTGTTGCTCCTCTACTCTGTCCTCGCGCTCTTCTATATCCTTTTTGAACGCAAGGTCTGTGCCGCGTTCCAGTGTCGTCTCGGTCCCAACCGTGTTGGCCCGTGGGGTTTGCTGCAGAGCGTGGCTGATATGTTTAAAATTCTTATCAAGGAGCTTATCTCGCTCAACCATACGGATAAATTCCTATTCGCACTGGCCCCTTATCTGGTCATTATAGCCTCGATGATGGCATTTGCCGTACTGCCGTGGGGCAACGGAATTGAGATAGTCAATTTCAATGTGGGCATCTTCTTCCTCCTTGCGGTGTCGAGCATCGGAGTGCTTGGAATTCTGTTGGCCGGATGGTCGTCAAACAATAAATTTACTCTCATTGGCGCTCTCCGTTCGGGTGCACAGATGGTGAGTTATGAACTCTCTATGGGTCTCTGTGTGGTGACTATGGTAGTGATTGCAGGCACTATGAATATCCACGAGCTCTGTATGGCTCAGCAACATCTCTGGTTCATCTTCTCAGGCCACATCCCCGCAATCATCGCCTTTGTGATATTCATGATAGTCGGAACTGCCGAGACCAACCGCGGTCCGTTTGACCTCCCGGAGGCTGAGAGCGAGTTGACGGCCGGCTACCACACGGAATACTCCGGCATCCACTTCGGATTCTTCTATCTGGCAGAATATCTCAATCTCTTCATCGTTTCAGGTGTGGCAGCGCTCCTCTTTTTTGGAGGTTGGATGCCGCTCCATATCCCCGGCCTCGATGCTTTCAATCAGGTGATGGATTATATTCCCTCTGTGATATGGTTTGTCGGCAAGGCTGTAGCACTGTCGTTTATCATCATTTGGTTTAAGTGGACCTTCCCGCGTCTGCGTATTGACCAACTGCTGTCGTTAGAGTGGAAATATCTGCTCCCCATCAATCTCTTTAATCTTGTGCTGATGGTGATTGTGGTCACCTTTGGCCTGTATCTTTGATAAAACCCTTTTTTCTCAATACCTTAAAACCTCTCAACCCCGATGAGTGAAAAATATGGCAAAATAGCCCAGGTGATCGGCCCGGTGGTCGACGTCATCTTTGAGGGAGACGGCGAGAAAGCCGCTATCCCGCCCATCTACACCGCCCTCAAAGTGGACCGCGAGGACGGCACACAGCTCATTCTCGAAGTGGAGCAGCACATTGGCGAGCACACTGTGCGCTGTGTGGCAATGGAAAGTACAGACGGTCTGCGTCGCGGCACACGTGTTGACAATCTTGACCGCCCTATAGCAGTGCCCACCGGCGACCAGGTAAAGGGGCGCCTCCTCAATGTGCTCGGCAACGCCATTGACCGCCTTCCCGAGCTTCAGCGCGAGAATCTGCGCCCCATACATCAGCCCGCTCCGGAGTTTGACGACCTCACCATCGGAACAGAAATTCTCTACACCGGTATCAAGGTGATTGACCTCCTTGAGCCTTACAGCAAAGGTGGTAAAATCGGTCTCTTCGGCGGTGCCGGCGTAGGTAAGACGGTGCTCATTATGGAGCTTATCAACAATATTGCCAAGGGCCACAACGGATTCTCTGTGTTTACCGGTGTCGGCGAACGCACCCGTGAGGGTAACGACCTGCTTCGTGAGATGATAGAGAGTGGGGTCGTAAAATATGGCAAAAAGTTTGAAGAGGGTATGGAGAAAGGCGAGTGGAATCTTGCCGATGTTGATATGAATCAGCTTGCCGACTCTCAAGCCACCCTCGTCTTCGGCCAGATGAATGAGCCTCCGGGTGCCCGTCTGCGTGTGGCTCTTTCAGGTCTGACTGTTGCCGAGCAGTTCCGCGACCAAGATGGCGGTGGTAAAGACATCCTGCTCTTTATTGACAATATCTTCCGTTTCACTCAGGCAGGTTCCGAAGTGTCAGCCCTCCTCGGGCGTATGCCTTCGGCTGTGGGTTATCAGCCTACTCTTGCCTCAGAAATGGGAGCCCTCCAGGAGCGAATCACCTCAACTAAGAACGGTTCTATCACATCAGTTCAGGCCATCTATGTGCCTGCCGACGACCTCACCGACCCGGCTCCGGCCACTACGTTCAGCTTCCTTGACGCCACTACGGTGCTCTCGCGTAAGATTGCCGAGCTTGGCATCTATCCTGCAGTCGATCCCCTGGAGTCAACATCTCGTATCCTTGACCCCAATATTATTGGAGAGGACCACTACAATACCGCCCAAGCAGTCAAGCAGTTGCTTCAGAAATACAACGAGCTTCAGGATATCATCGCCATCCTCGGTGTCGACGAACTCTCTGACGAAGACAAGCAAGTGGTGGCCCGTGCGCGTCGCGCTCAGCGATTCCTCTCGCAGCCCTTCCACGTGGCCGAGCAGTTCACCGGTCTGCCCGGTGTGATGGTGCCTCTTTCGGAAACCATCCGTGGCTTCAAAATGATTCTCTCCGGCGAAATGGACGAGTATCCCGAGCAGGCGTTCCTCAATGTCGGCACCATTGATGAGGCTATTGCCAAGGGTAAAAAACTTTTGGCCGAGGTAGGCGAATAAAAACGACGCCAATCATCCCCATAAAGTCAAATCAACAACAATCACGCAAGATATGACACTCAAAATAATCTCAGCCGACGACGTCATATTCCAAGGCGAAGCCTCGGCCGTCCATCTCCCGGGTGCGTCAGGAGCATTTACAGTGCTCCCCGGCCACGCCTCTCTTATTTCTACCCTCACCCCGGGCAGCGTGCGATTCACCACTACATCAGCCGAAGCTCCCGAGCAGACAGTGCAGATAGCCGGTGGGGTGGTCGATGTGGATCGCGACGTAGTGTCAGTCTGTATATATTAACACTCTCATCGTCAGCTTATGGAGACGACAAAACATATCTTCACCCTCCTCGCCCTCTCTGTGATGGCTCTGCTGCTCCCTCTTGGAGCTATGGCCGCAGTCTCGTCTGACGAAGGCGAAAAGCAAGAAGGCGTAGACGCCCAAGGTATCATATTCGAGCACCTTGGCGACGGATACGGATGGGAAGTGCCTTTTAACCACCACGAGCGAATCCCCCTCCCGGTTATCGTTTGGGGGACAGACGGCCTCCACGTGTTCTCATCGTCAAGAGTGACTCACGGCGATTTGTGGCGCGACGGCAATGCCGAGTTTAGAATTGCCGGCAAAGACTCGCCCTATAAAGGGAAGGTGGTCGAGATTGTCGACGGCACTGAAGTGAAACCCTCTGTCGACATCTCGATTACCAAGAATGTTTGTGGCGTGTTTATAGCCGTGCTGCTCTGTGTGTGGTGTATCCTCAGTGTGGCCCGTTGGCATAAGACGCAGGGTGTCAAGGCGCCTCGCAGGATGGTGGGAGCCATCGAATTTGTGATTCTATTCATCTACGATGGCGTGATCCGCCCCACACTTAAGGAAAAAGCACCCCGCTTTGCCCCCTATCTGCTCACAGTGTTCTTCTTCATCTTGATGATGAATCTTCTGGGACTGATAGTGATATTCCCCGGAGGTGCCAACCTGACAGGCAACATTGCTGTCACCCTCGTGTTGGCCCTGCTCACCTTCTTCATCACCAATCTCTGCGCCACAAAGCACTATTGGAAAGAGATTTTCAACCCCGAAGTGCCTTGGTGGCTCAAATGGCCCCTGCCCATTATGCCCGTTATAGAACTGTTTGGCATCTTCACCAAGCCGGCAGCCTTGACAGTGCGTCTCTTCGCCAATATGATGGGTGGACATATGATTGTGATAGTGCTCACGCTCCTTATCTTCATCTTCGCCTTTATGGGTCCGGTAGTCACCGGCGCTACGGCGGTGGTGTCGATACTCTTCTCAGTGTTTATGCTCTGCATTGATGTGCTTGTCAGCTTTATTCAGGCTTATGTGTTCACAATGCTCTCCACACTCTTCATTGCCCTCGGACAAGAAGAGGGGCATGCTGAAGCCCACGAGGCTCAGCCGGAGGCCTAATAGTCATAAAATCTCAAAAACTCTTTTAAAAATCAAAATCCAATAACCCTTATAAACCTATTACCATTATGTTAGCAATCATCTTAGCAGCAATCGAAGGTATTCTCGGACTCGGCGCATGCATTGGCGCAGCTATCGCAGCAATCGGCGCTGGTATCGGTATCGGCAAAATCGGTGGTTCCGCCATGGAAGCTATAGCTCGTCAGCCTGAAGCCACCGGCGACATCCGAAGCAATATGATCGTTATCGCAGCTCTTATCGAGGGTGTGGCCCTCTTCGCTGTGATTGTCTGCATCCTCGCAATGTTCGTTTAATAATCACGGGCGTAGGAAAAACCGATATATTCATTTATTCCCCCGTCAATTAAGCTATGGAACTATTCACGCCTGATTTCGGTCTGGTCTTCTGGATGTTCGTATCGTTTGCCATCCTCTTCGTCATTTTATGGCGATGGGGTTGGCCCGCGATTATGAAAGGAGTCGCTGACCGCGCCGACCTCATCGACAAGGGTGTGGAGTATGCTCAGAATGCCAAACAGCAACTTGACCAAGCCCGCGAAGAGGCTGAAAAGCATATAGCCGAGGCCCGCCGCCAGCAGGCCGAGACTCTCCGTGAGGCCGAGCGTATGAAAACTCAGATTATCGACGAGGCTCGTATTGCCGCACAGGCCGAAGCCAAGAAGGTGATGGATGCCGCCCGTGTGTCCATCGAACAAGACCGCAAGGCCGCCCAGCAGCAATTCCGCAACGAGGTCTCTACCTTTGCTCTCGACATCGCCCAAAAGGTGGTGCGCAACCAAATGAAGCAGGACAACGCTCAGCAGCAGTTAGTCAACTCCCTGCTCGACGAAATGGAGAAACAAAACTAATCCCCGTCACTATCACCTATGAATCAAGGTCTCATCCCCGCACGTTATGCCAAGGCTATCTATGAATACGCGGCCGAGCGTGGCGACGATAAACAGATTTTCACCCTAATGCAGACTCTCGAGGCCTCTTTTAAGGATAATCCGGAGTTGCAGAAGGTGATTGCCAACCCCTTTGTGGCATCAGCTGAGAAGTGTAAGCTGCTCACCACCGCTTCCGGTCACGCTGCAGCCGGGTCAGAGACTTTCGGGCGATTCCTTGGGATGCTTGCCTCCAACCGCCGCCTCGATGCCTCTCGCGATATTGCTTTGGCATATCTTGCGCTCTACCGCCGGCAGCACAATATTCGCCTCGTCACCATCACTTCGGCTGCGCCTTTGACGGCCGCCGAGCAGGAGAGGCTGCGTGCCATCATACAGAAACGCCTCGGCTCGGCTAAGATGGAATATCGTGCCGTGGTCGATGCTGCTCTTATTGGCGGCTTCACTGTCAGCATTGACAATGAGAAACTTGACGCTTCGGTGGCCAACGAACTCAAACAGTTGCGACTGTCGTTGCTCTCAAAGTAATTTCATCCCCTATTTCTCCACTCATCTCTCACATCACCCCTTAATTCTTCAACCAATTCCTACCAATGATAAACCCAAGCGAGATTTCTCAGGTTCTCAGACAGCAGCTTGAAAATGTCAACTCTCAAGTATCCTTCGAGGAGACAGGCACAGTCCTCGAAGTGGGCGACGGTGTGGCCCACGTCTACGGGCTTGATAATGTTTGTGCCAATGAGCTCGTCGAATTCGAAAACGGAGTTAAAGGCGTGGCTCTTAACCTCGAAGAGAGCAATGTCGGTGTCATCCTGCTCAATAGCGTTAACTCCGTCACCGAAAATATGTCCGTCAAGCGAACCGGCGAGATTGCTTCAATCCACGTGGGCGACGGTGTCTTCTCACGCGTGATTAACGTCTTGGGCGAGCCCATTGACGGCCGCGGACCTATCGAGGGCGAACTCCTCCCGATGCCACTTGAGCGTAAGGCGCCCGGCGTTATCTTCCGTCAGCCCGTGAAACAGCCTCTGCAGACCGGCCTCAAAGCCATCGACTCAATGGTGCCTATTGGCCGCGGTCAGCGTGAGCTTATCATCGGCGACCGCCAGATTGGCAAGACTGCCATCGCTATCGACACTATCATCAACCAGCGCAAAAACTTTGAGGCCGGTAAGCCTGTCTATTGTATCTATGTGGCAATCGGACAGAAGGCTTCGAGCATTGCGGCCACGGTTGAGACTCTTCGCCGCAACGGAGCGCTTGACTATACAGTAGTTGTGGCCGCCTCAGCCTCTGACTCCGCTTCGATGCGCTATTACGCGCCGTTTGCCGGTGTGGCAATAGGCGAATATATACGTGACACCGGCCGCGATGCCCTCATTATCTACGACGACCTCTCAAAGCAGGCTGTGGCCTATCGTGAGATTTCGCTCGTGCTAAAGCGTCCCTCAGGTCGCGAGGCTTACCCCGGTGATATCTTCTATCTCCACTCCCGTCTGCTCGAACGCGCTGCAAAGATTATCGACAATCAGGAGGTGGCTGCTAATATGAACGACCTTCCCGCTTCACTCAAACCTATCGTAAAGGGTGGCGGTTCGCTCACAGCTCTCCCTATCATCGAGACTCAGGCAGGCGACGTCTCAGCATATATCCCCACCAACGTAATCTCCATTACAGATGGTCAGATATTCCTTGAGACTGCTCTTTTCAACCGAGGCATACGCCCTGCCATCAACGTAGGTATCTCTGTATCACGTGTGGGCGGTAACGCGCAGATTAAGTCAATGAAGAAGGTGGCCGGAACGCTGAAAATTGACCAGGCACAGTTCCGCGAACTTGAATCGTTCACCAAATTCGGTGGCGACATCGACGCCGTCACAGCCCGCGTCATCGACAAGGGCCGCAAAAACGAGCGCCTCCTAATCCAGCCCCAATACACTCCTCTGTCTGTTGAGGACGAGGTAGCCGTCATCTTCTGCGGCACACGCGGCCTGCTTGAGAGTGTGCCTCTCGACAAGGTGGCAGAATTCGAGAAAAACTTCCTTCAGTTGATGCACGCCAAGCACCCTGACACGATGGACGCCATCCGTGCCGGAAAGCTCGACGACGACATCTCTGCTATCCTCACACAGGCTGCCGCTGAGATCGCCGCTGCATATAAATAAGTATAATCACCACTCACACACCCCTCTGTCCGTCTAACAATAATATAACCGAATATCCACAATGGCAACACTCCGCGAACTTAAAGGACGCATCGGATCCGTAGCTTCAAGCGAGAAGATTACAGGAGCTATGAAGATGATATCCTCTGCCAAGATGCATCGAGCAGAGGCCGATCTTCGCAAACTCCTCCCGTTCCGACGCCAGATAGAGAGCATTATAGCCAATCTGCTCAGCGCCGATGCCGAGTTTTCGTCGCCCCTCACAGAGGTGCGCGAGGTGCGTCGCGCAGGCATAGTGGTGTTCGGCTCCGACGACGGCCTCTGTGGTGGGTATAACATCAACATCTTCAAGGGACTATTGTCCCACATCGCCCGCTTGCGTAAAGAGGCTGAGGGCAGGTCCCTTGAATTTGTGCTAATCCCTGTGGGACGAAAAATGATTAAGGCTTGTGCTAAGTTGCAGGACCCCACAGTCAGCATCGTCCCCGTGAAGGGTGTTTCGGCCAAATCATCGCCGGAAGAGGTGACTCGCTTCAGTTTTGACCTCCAGGAGCGATTCCGTCTCGGCGAACTCGACAGCCTTGACATCCTTTATATGAACTTCCAGACAGCCGGTCGGCAACGCCTTCGCTCCGACCGCTATCTGCCTCTCTCGCCCGACCTTATCACCGGCACTGCCGCGACAGTAAAATGCCGCCCTTGTATCTTCGAGCCCGACCCGGCCACGATATTCTGCTCGGTCATTCCGATGTATCTGCTCTCTACTATGCAAGAGATTTTCACAGAAAACAGAGCCTCGGAGCAAGCAGCGCGAATTATGGCTATGCAGTCGGCCAACGACAACGCTAAAAAGCTCCTCGAGGAGCTCCGACTGGAGTACAACAAGCTGCGCCAGCAAGGTATTACCAACGAACTGCTCGATATCCTCGGCGGTCAGGTCAACAATTGAACGTTCCATAAACAAAGAGTTTTAACATAACCCTTTACTCCGTAATATACACAACAATCATCTCAATAATGGGAAGTGTAAAAGATTATTTTTCGAATCTCTGCCACGGCATCGGCACCCT
>JAFLRW010000048.1 GCA_022511285.1 Duncaniella sp. | reverse complement strand
GAACCATAGAGCCACAAAGCCGACGGCATACACTATCGGAGTCCAAATCTGGGAAAACGCAATCTGAAGGAACAGTGTTCCGGCTGCGGGATCCACCTTCACTCCCTCATACTCATACTCGCACCCAACGATTTCTGCAAGTTGCATCTTTGACCAAAATTGAATCAAATGCACCGCAAGAAACGCAAGCACAACGATGCCAAGCACAAGCATATTCTTCGATGACCACTCCACGCCGGGATTGTGAGAATTGACCTCATAGCGGTCATTGCCGCGGGCTCGGCGGTTCTGGATGGTCAGCCAGGTTGCGAAAACAATGTGAAGGACAAATAGTGCGGCAAGGCCCACGGTTGCCACTAAGGCATACCAATTGGCACCGAGAAATTCACACACTGCGTTATAGCCCATTGGCCATAACAAGGCGACACCGTTCATCAGACAGTGAAACGTGACAAATAGAACCAAGCAGATGCCGGTGATTGACATAACAAGCTTGCGTCCTATGGATGAGCAGGTTAACCACATAGTAGTTGATGAGAATTTGATTAAATTATTTTACTTTATTATTGATTTTACCTTAGATTAGACCCGGATTCAATAGTGATGAATCAGATTTCCGCTACAAAAGTAGTGAGAATATGTGTGCCGAGCAAATTTAAAGCCACATTTGATAGATGAATTTTAAAAAATTAATCGTAATTTTGTAGCATAAACACTAAAAACTGTAAAACACCCCATTCCTTTATGTTAATTCTGTTCTACAGAGTTTATCAGATTTTCATAATGTGCCCAATAATCATCGTGGCCACAGTGATTGCAGCCCTCATCACAGCCGCCGGATCAGCCGCCGGAATGGGATGGTGGTTCGGTTATTATCCCGAAATCATTTGGGCACGCCTATTCTGTTGGCTCAATTTTGTCAAAGTCAGCGTCGTCAGAGAGGGCACCATCAGCAAAGAGACAGGATATGTCTTCGTGGCCAACCATCAAAGCGCTTACGACATCTTCTCTATCTACGGCTACCTTGGCCACAACTTCCGTTGGATGATGAAAGCTCCGTTGCGCAAAATCCCATTCGTCGGTTGGGCTTGCGAGTGGTCTAAACAGATATTTGTCGACAATTCCTCTCCATCTGCCACACGTCGCACCATGCTGCAAGCTGAAGAAGTGCTGAGCAGAGGTATGTCGCTCGTCATTTTTCCCGAAGGAGCGCGCACGTGGGACGGCTCGATGCGCCCTTTCAAACGCGGCGCATTCAAGCTTGCCAAAGAGTTTGATATGCCACTCGTCCCTATCACCATCAAAGGCGCTTTCGAGGTCATGCCTCGTTGGAAGATGCTCCCGCGCCCCGGACACATCACCATTATTGTCCATCGACCTGTCACCTTTGCAGATTATGGCGGCGACCTCGGTGATACCGCTCAGGGTGTCCACAAAATCATCAGTCAGGGTCTTCTCAACTAATCTTTTCAAAAAATATCCTTCTGATGATTGTCTTTAAGCAAATATTTCACTAACTTTGCCATAACTCTCACTCCTTAAATCATTCAACCTTACACAAACGATACTATGAAACGATTTGCATTCAAAATGCACCTCAATCCCGGCTGCGAGGAAGAATACAAACGTCGCCACGCCCGGATATGGCCTGAACTGAAAGCTCAGATTGAGGCCTCCGGTGTAAAAAACTATTCCATTTTTCTTGATTCGGAAACCCTCACACTCTTTGGATACCAGGAGGTGACAGGCGACAATAATTCCCAAGATGCTGCAGCCGCCGACGAGATTACTCGCCGCTGGTGGGACTACATGGCAGATATTATGGCCGTTAACCCCGATAACTCACCGGTCACCAAACCGCTCACAGAAATGTGGCATATGGATTGACTCCCCATCCCTTCCGCGTAATTTCCCTGAATTTTATACCATAAAACATATTAATCCTTACGCATAAATATGACTTATCATTTTGCCGTAGACCTCGGCGCCACAAGCGGACGCACCATTCTCGCTTCCTTCGATGGCGAAAAAGTAGAGATGCAAGAGGTGTCACGTTTCAAACACCCGATGCTCCCCATTGCCGGACACATCTATTGGAACCTCCCGGGGCTCTATGACGAGGTGCTCCTTGGCCTCCGTAAAGCTAAAGCCATCCTTGACGAAAAAGGTGTCACCCTGTCATCAATCGGCATTGACACCTGGGGCTGCGACGTTGCCTTTTTCTATGCTGACGGCTCTATAGCCGGACTGCCTCACTGTTATCGCGACCCTCATACTGAGGGCGCAGTGGATAAGTTCCATCGCAATCTCACCCGTCAGGACACTTATGCTCTCACCGGCATCCAGTTTATGGACTTCAACACCCTCTTCCAGCTTGATACGATGCACCGCAACTCTGAGCCGGTCCTCGAAAAAGCTGATAAGATTCTGTTTATCCCCGATGCCCTCTCGTATATGCTTACAGGCAATGCAGTGACAGAATACACTGTAGCATCCACCTCCCAATTCCTCAACCCCACTACCGGCGAACTTGATCGTACCCTATTGGCTGAGGCAGGAGTGAGTCGCGACAAGTTCGGGCCACTCGTTAATCCGGGCCATATCATCGGCACCCTCACTCCCCAGGCTCAGGAATTCACCGGTCTTGGGGCTGTCCCCGTGGTCGCTGTGGCAGGCCACGACACAGCCTCTGCCGTCATCGGTGTGCCCACCCCCGACGAAGAATATGCCTACCTCAGCTGCGGCACTTGGTCGCTCCTCGGCATAGAAAGTTCCACCCCGATTATTAACGATGCCTCTCGCGGCTACAACTTTACAAACGAGGGTGGAATCGACGGCACCACACGATTCCTGAAAAACATCTGCGGTATGTGGCTCTTTGAGCGTTGTCGTGCCGAGTGGACTGAAGCCGACGCACCGATTAATGACGTCGCTGCCCTCGCCGCCCTCTGCCACGACTCAAAATGCGATTCGATAATCAATCCCGACGACCCCACCTTTGACCATCCCGTGTCAATGACAGTGGCCATCCGCAGCTATTGCGCCAAAACGGCTCAGGATGTGCCGGAAACCCCGGCTGACTATGTCCGTGTGATATTCCGCTCACTTGCCGCTCGATATAAAGAGGTGATTGGCTGGCTCAAAGAACTCCGCCCGTATCCCGAAATCAAGCGTCTCCATGTGATTGGCGGCGGTTCGCTCAACGGTCATCTTATGCAGATGACGGCTGACACTCTCGGAATCCCGGTAGTGGCCGGCCCCGCGGAGTGCACGGCTATGGGCAACATCCTTGTACAGCTCCGAGCTTGCGGCGAACTCACCGACCTCAAGGATATGCGTCGCGTTTCTGCAGCTTCAACTCTTACCAAAAGATACGAGCCCGGTGTATAACTAATTATCTATTATAGAATTAGTTATCTAATTATCTAATTATGTAATCAGTAAAATATTCAACTTAATATCAAAATTTCCATGAAAGAAGCATCCATCAAGCAGGCTTATGAAATAGCCCGCGAACGCTATGCCGAACTCGGTATAGACACCGAGAAGGCTCTCGAAACCCTTCAGAAAGTGCAAATCTCTCTCCACTGCTGGCAAGCCGACGACGTAGCAGGCTTTGAGTCTGCAGGCGACCTCACCGGCGGTATTCAGGCCACTGGCAACTATCCCGGCAAGGCGCGCAATATTGAGGAAGTCCGTGCCGACCTCCTCAAGGCTCTTTCTCTCATCGCCGGCTCTCACCGTGTCAACCTCCACGAAATCTACGGCGAATTTGGCGGAAAGAAAGTGGATCGTGACCAAGTGGGCACCGAGCACTTCCAGGGTTGGATTGATTGGGCTAAGGCTAATGGTCTTAAACTTGACTTCAACTCCACTTCATTCTCTCACCCCAAGAGTGGCTCTCTCTCTCTCTCGAATCCCGACAAAGCTATTCGCGATTTCTGGATTGAACACACACAGCGTTGCCGCACTATTGCCAACGAAATGGGCAAGCAGCTCAACGACACCTGTATGATGAATATCTGGGTGCACGACGGCCAGAAGGAAATGACTGTCAACCGTATGCTTTATCGTTCGCTCCTTAAAGATTCGCTTGACCGCATCTTCGTCACCAAGCACGACCATATGAAGGACTGCCTCGAATCAAAGGTGTTCGGCATCGGCCTTGAGGCTATGACAGTCGGTTCCAGCGACTTCTACACCGCATATTGCGCACAGAACAATAAAGTGGTCACTCTCGACACCGGTCACTTCCATCCAACCGAAGTCGTTGGCGACAAGGTTTCATCCATTCTCCTCTTCTGCCCCGAAATTATGCTCCACGTCTCTCGCCCGATGCGTTGGGACTCTGACCACGTTACACTGATGGACGAGGCTACACTCGAACTCTGTATGGAGATTACACGTTGCAATGCTCTTGACCGTGTTCACATCGGCCTTGACTATTTCGACGCCTCTATCAACCGCCTTGGTGCCTACGTAATCGGTGCTCGCGCCACTCAGAAGTCGCTGCTCCGCGGATTGCTCGAGCCCGTTGCCACTCTCAGCGACTATGAGACATCTGAACGCAACTTCCAGAAACTCGCTCTTATGGAAGAGGCCAAGTCTATGCCATTCGGCGATGTTTGGAACATGTTCTGTCTCCGCAACAATGTGCCTGCCGGTGCCGACTTCATCGGTGAAATTGAGAAGTATGAGGCTGACGTGACCTCGAAGCGCTAATAACTTTATTGTGTAAAGACAGTGGCTGGTGTCTGCATCAAGACCCCGCCGCTGTCATTGCATTATCTTTTCCAATTCATCTTATATGCTTTTAATCGGACTCCTTATCATAGCTGTCGGGGCTTTCTGTCAGGCCAGTTGCTATGTGCCTATCAATAAAATCAAGCAGTGGAGCTGGGAGAGCTACTGGTTGGTTCAAGGCATTTTTGCCTGGTTGATATTCCCCCTGCTTGGTGCGCTTCTTGCCGTGCCGCAGGGTCACTCTCTGTGTGAACTCTTCACCGCCGACAATTCTTTCCGCATCTGGATGACTATCCTTTTCGGCGCACTATGGGGTGTGGGTGGTCTCACTTTCGGCCTCTCAATGCGTTATCTCGGCGTGGCCCTTGGCCAATCCATAGCCCTCGGCACCTGTGCCGGCCTTGGCACGATTCTTGGCCCCGTGATGCTCAATATATTCTTCCCTGAAGGTGATTATATGAGCAAGCTGACAGCTTCGGTGATTATAGGTGTTGTAGTCACTCTCATTGGTATCGCCATTATTGGCTACGCCGGTGCAATGAAGGCACGCTCGCTCAGCGAGGAGGAGAAGAAAAAGGCCGTGGCCGACTTTAATTTCCCCAAGGGTATTGCCATAGCACTCCTCGCCGGAGTGATGAGCGGGTGTTTCAACGTCGGCCTCGAATTTGGCTCCGCAATCACCTTTGAAGCCTCTGCCGAGATCTTCAAGACTCTTCCTGCCACTTTCCTCGTGACACTCGGTGGATTTGTCACCAATGCTGTCTACTGTCTGTATCAGAACTCCGCCAACAAGACCTTTGCTGATTACGGCAAGTCATCCCTTTATGCCAACAACCTCTTCTTTTGCGCTCTGGCCGGTCTGCTCTGGTATAGTCAGTTCTTCGGCCTGGCCCTCGGCAAGGGATTCCTTGCAGAATACCCCGCACTGCTCACTTTCTCGTGGTGTATTCTTATGGCGCTCAACGTCGTGTTTTCCAACGTTTGGGGTATCATCCTCAAAGAGTGGAAAGGGTGCTCCAGAGCCACAATTATGGTGCTCGTCACGGGTCTTGTGGTGCTTATCATCTCCTCGTTTCTTCCCGAACTCATTAAATAACACAATAGTCAGATTCATTTAATATGTCAATCCTTGATAATCGTCCCGCTTTGGCCCACGAGGTTGAGCAAGTGGCAGAAGTGGCCGGATACCTCTGGCAAAAAGGCTGGGCCGAACGTAATGGCGGCAACATCACTGTCAACGTCACCGAGTATATCGACGATGCTATCCGCGCTCTTCCCGCCATTAGTCCGGTTTACCCCATAGGTGCTACTCTTCCTCATCTCAAAGGATGCTATTTCTTCTGCAAAGGCACTAATCGCCGTATGCGCGACCTCGCCCGCTGGCCTATGGAGAACGGCTCGTTCATTCGCATCCTTGATGACTGTGCAAGCTATGTTATCATTGCCGATTCCCCTGTCAAGCCCACATCGGAGCTCCCTTCCCACCTTGCTGTGCATAACTATCTTATTGCCAAAGGGTCTCCTTACAAAGCGTCACTCCACACTCACCCCATCAATCTGATTGCGCTTACTCACTCACAACAGTGGATGGAGAAGGATGTGGCCACAAAGATGCTTTGGTCTATGATTCCCGAGACTAAGGCATTCTGCCCCAGAGGTCTGGGAATGGTGCCGTATCTCCTTCCGGGCAGCAACGAGCTCGCTGAGGCTACTATATCCACCATCGACGAAGACTATGATGTAGTGATGTGGGAGAAACACGGTGTCTTTGCCGTTGACACTGATATCATGGCCGCGTTTGACCAAGTGGATGTGCTCGATAAGTCAGCGCTCATCTACATCGCGTCCAAAAACATGGGGTTTGAGCCCGAGGGTATGTCGGAATCTCAGATGGCCGAGATGACCAAGGCGTTCAACCTCCCTAAATGACAACAACTTCCACACACATCAAATCTTAAGCCTCTCCCGTGCCTTTGGCTCCGTGGAGGGGCTTTTTTTCCCGCCTCTGAACTTTTTGGGCTCAGATTCATTATACTATAAAAACATATTGTCAACTCACATATACTCTTTCGCTATGGATACTCTTGGTAAAGGTCTTTTCTGGCTCGGTTTTATTATTCTGGTCGGCGTAGTGTTTGCCTATCTGATTATGATTATTGCAGGGGCTATGGCGGTAGCTACTACGGCTGTGATGCTCACTATCTGCGCGGCTATTCTTGCCGGAGCTCTGTTGATGCTTCTTGGTCGCACTTATGAGCGCAAAGCGGCCCGTAAGCGTGAACTCAAAGCTATGGAAAGCTCTCTAAACAATTGATTAAACATAAAACAAAGCCCCGATTTTCCCAAGTCGGGGCTTTGTTATGTCGGTTACACTTTCGCCGGCACAATCCAATGCAAAATCTGCTATATCTATTTGATGTGTAATTTGTAAGACCCTTCGTTACCCACAACGATATAGAAGCCTGGAGCGAGTTGTTTGTTGAGTTCTGAGACCGATACTTGTTGTATAATGAGAACGCCCGATGTATTGTAAACATTAACAATCTCATTATCGGCAATAACATTATTTATTGAGGTAGTGACGGAAACTGAGCCGCCTGTAGAGGTTACAGACCTCTTAATGGCCGCAGGAGTTGCCGCCCAACCGTATTTAATGTTTAATTCTCCGAATTGAGTATTCGAGGCCCGGAACATAATTGTGGCTATTTCATCCTCATTAGAAGGAAGAATATCGTTAATCACCGAATAAATGATTAAGCGATAGCAGTTGTCATTAATCTTCTTCCAAGCCAAAGAATGTGTTGTCAGGCCGGCAGCAAGTTGAATATCCGAAATCTCTAAACCTTGCGGACAGTTAATGTCGGCCTGGATTGAAGAATAATCGTCATCTGCTATAAGGCGAGCAATTACATTTGCGCTGCCGGAGGGTTCAATATTGATGTTGTCGAACGAAATAACGACCGGCAAGTCTTCTGTGGCAGCACGGACTTTTACGGGTACACCATCGGATTCTTCGGGTTGATTCTTAGCATTAAGAATCATCTTGACGGTAGTGGTAATATCGGAGATGGTAATACTTCCGTCTTGGTTGGCATCGGCGTTAGTTGCATTGAAGTTTTCCACGTCATTTCCCATAATATGTGAGGCGATAGCGTTGACATCGGCAACCGTAATCACGTCAGTACCATCGTCAAGGGCTTTTCCGGGTTGCAAAGGTTGTTCCACTGTCACCGAGCATTTAGTTGAGGCGATACCTAACAAAGCCTTACAAGTAATTGTGGCCGTACCTACACCGACTGCCGTTACATTGCCTTGTTCGTCGACAGTCGCGACATTGATATTTGAGGAAATCCACTGGAGAGTAGAGTCGTAAACTTGCTGCGGAGAATATGTTGCTTCAAGCGTGGCGGTTTGATTGGGGGTAAGGCTCAGGGTTGTCGCAGAGAGATTGATTTCCTGAATAAGGTCAGCTGCTTCTACTACCTCGATATCAAAATTAGTACCAAGTCCTGATTGCACGAAATTGATTTGAATATGTCCCGCACCAATGATAGCCGGAGCAATAGTGATTGTTATTGTTCCATCTGTTGCATAATGATCGGTACTTTCAACTATTACAGAACCGATATCTCTGAACCACTGGTCCTTCATTATGAAATTAGACACTGCCGGATTGCCGAGAGTGGAGTCAAAAGTAACGGTTGCGTGTGTAATGCCTTTCACCTTGGGCTTGTTATCCCATTCTATCGATTCTACGGAAAGAATGTCGTACAGCTGATCGGGGCGGTTTATTGCTCCCTTAAAATACTCTCTGTCCTTTCTGTCGATATAGAAATGAGCATTCTCTAAATAGTCTGCAAGACTTTTGGCGAGTGGAAGTGAAATAGAAGTGTTCCCGAGGCAGATTGACTCGAGCATCGAGCATCCGGCAAACACGTCGTTGCCGAAATCAATATCAGAATTCAGCTGAATTTTGTCGAGGGTCTCACATCCTTCAAAGGCACGGTCTCCAATGCTTTCGAGACATTCGGGAAGTTCCAGCCAGTTTTCCTCGTTGAATGCCTTGTAAAATGTTAATCTCTTATTTCCTGCAAAGGCATATTCACCTATTCTCTTAAGATTTCCCGGAAATCTTGCCAAAGTGCCCAGATTGGTGTTGAAGTATGCGTAGTCACCTATTTCCTCCAGACCGGCAAACAAAACGCCGCTTGCTACAGAGCTGTTTTCAAAAGCGTGACTGCCGACTTTCTTGACATTAGAGCCACCGCTCACCGCTGTGAGGGACTTTACATTCCGGAAAGCGCCTTCGGCAATTTCGACGACCTTGTAATCAACGCCATCATAGCTTGCCGCAGCGGGTATTGTCGCCCTTTGCAAGTCATATGACGATCCGTCGGGAGGGGAAACGAGAATTGCATTGAATTCAGGAGTTATTTCATACCACAAATCATCAACTTTAATATATTTTTCAGCTGTCAATCCTCCTACTTTGGAAAAATTCTCCCAGTATTCCGCGTTTTTATAAGCATCTCTGGAGGCCGAGGGTACAATCAATGTCGCCGTGGTAAAGCAGCTTTTGCTGAATGTCGAGCTGAACAACGACGGGGGTGTTACAGCTTTACACACCACTTCCTTAAAGTTCATTCCGTTAAAGGCATATTCTCCTAACGAGTCTATGGTCGACGGAAGAACGATCGACGGGAGTTTGCACATGGAGAATGCGTTTTTGCCGATGAAAGTAATCCCTTCATGCAGATTTATTGAGGTAAGCCCGGCGCCGTTGAAAGTGTTTGTCAAAATTTCGGTAATTCCCTTTGGCAGCTCGATGGAGGTCAACGACTTGCAGCCGCCAAAAGCGTTGCCGCCCAAATATTCGAGGTTTTCCGGTAGATTGATTTCCGACAGGTTTGAGCAATTAAGAAAAGCAGAGGGTGCAATTTTTTTCAATGTTTCGGGGAGATTTACTTTCCGTATAGTTGACGATGTGTTGCCGAAAAGCACACCAATCATGTCTACGGTGTAGTCTTTACCATCAAAGTTGACAGAGGGTTGAATGGTAATTTCCGCTGTAATTGTTCCGCCTTTAATAGCCATTGCCGTCATGTCCTCTTCAGAAGTGACGATGTATCTCACGCCGTTAATGATTTTAGCGTTTGTTGTCGAAAGCACGGTGATAGGAATTCTCGCGCTGTAGCAGATCTGATCGTCGTCGGAGTCAACAATCTGTATGTCATATTCGCCGGGAGTGCGTACAGTAGTGTTGAGAGCCATAGCGATTGTGGCGGAAGCTCCCGGTTCAAGACCTACTATTTCTCGCCCGGTGTCCGAACCGCTGACATCCACGTCGGTGCCTCGACGGTAGACTTTTTTCTTGACAGTGGCTAAGAATGTGTTGCCGTTATTTTTTGCATCTAAAGTAAAGCCGGTGTTTTCGCCTACAATAATGGGTGTAAGCAGCTGAAGGTTGTCGAAAACTATGGAGTAGTTGACGTCAGAGCCCAATTGGGATGTTTTAATTTTTCCATCCTCAATCTCGACATCGCAAAAACGATTTTTCTTTAAATTACAATAAACCGGATACCAATCCGTGAAATTTGATGATTCAATCTCGGAGGAAGCAAGTTTTATCACCGGGCGCAGGCGATAGCGACCGTTCTTTAACAATGTGAAATCAACAGTGAAAGAGAAATTGGTCGCCTTTGTAATCGAATTTACATTAGAACTAATATCTTCCAGATAGACAGTCTGATTAGCCACGCTGTCATAGGCTGCCAATCCCAAGATAAACTCTTTATATCCTGATTTGCTTGAGAGACTGGCCAAAGTAAAAGTTTCGTCAGCCTGATTAAAAGTCAATTCACTTGCTATGAACAAAGGTGACGCAGCAGGCATTTCAGGAGTGCGCACTCCACGAACAATCTCTTGCTGAACGCTGTAGTTGTTGTCGCTGTTCGAGCCTGTGCCCCCTTGCCCCGGACGCAACGATGTCAGCTTGAAATAGCCGTCAGAGTCGCCGAACCATCCCCAGTTGATATTGAACAATCCGTCCTTATATCCGTCGATAACGAAAGCATGTCCGAGGTTGCCGTTTTTGCCGCCATATACAACGGGACGCCCGTTGCTCAGTTCTTCATAGACGATGTCGTCCCATTCTTCAATAGTAAAATAGTCGCGAGAGAGCAGGCCGAGCCCGTCGGTGGGGTACTGAAATCGATTGGAGAAAGTAGAGTAAGACAGCGATGCGGCCGTGCCGGTTGAGGTAAATTTTGATTCAAGTCCGGCGGCTGCAGCAAAGCATAAATCAGCCACAGCCTTTTGTGATTCTTCGGTTTCTTCTTCGTCAATTGTATTTGTATAATATGGGAGCATGATGTCGTAATCGAATGTATGCTCTTCGAAATTATAACTGATTGTGGCTCCGCTGGCTGTATAAGAAACCGAGCCGACGCCCTTTTCCGGGTATTTGTGGAAGTACATCACCATGGCGTTGGCCAGACCGACACATCCTACCGGCGCGTGGAGACCACCGATTATAGGGCAGTCGTTGTTAAAAGGAGCGTCCTGGCCCCACCACGCCTCCAATAGAGGCTTGATTTCTTTTCTTTCTTTCTCCTCACCTTCCGGTGTCGGCGCACCTTCGTCGGCGCTTAACTGATTGTAAGAAGCCTCATAAGTGCCAAGCAAATAGCGGACAGGCTCGGGCAGTTTGTCGACAGACGTGAAAGTGCCTCTGTCGGAGTAGCCCAGAACTGATGACATGCGGTCATCACCGGCTGCAATTACATATCCGGCATTCTCTCCGCGAGAGAAAATATAAAATATCGGATTGGCATTTGAGTCTTTGACAGTCTGAGCCAATCTCAAAGATGTTGCGTTGGAAGAAATAGAGTTCAACTTCTTCACTGTATTGTGCAATGAAATTGACTGCAAGGCATTTTGTCGAGCCTGTTCAGGTGTAATCGTTTTGGCATTGAGGTTGCCAAACGACAATACACCTATTAGCCCTAATGATA
>JAFLRW010000047.1 GCA_022511285.1 Duncaniella sp. | reverse complement strand
AGAGAGAGTAGCCGGCGCATCATAACAAGTCAAAATCGTCTTCAAGAGATTGTTCGTATTGGAGCTGAGCCATTACAAGAGGCTCCACCTCGGAGGCCTCCACAGGCGACAGCTTATCTTTGGCCAACACTTTACGCACATGGGCCACGAGCTCATCTGTATTCACATTATCGTCGTCAGCCTCAGCGTCAATGTCGAGCAATCCATTATCTTCATACCAATCCCAGATGATATCAATAATGTTTTGCAGTTCATCGTCATTTATGCGTGCCGATGCTTCAGCCGATAGAGCGGTCCTCATTGCGGCAATAGCTTCTTTTTCCTGATACTCTTTCATAGGTTGACAGTATGTTTGTATTGGACAGGCTAAGAGTTAAGGTCGAGAATAGCAGCCGGGACTGATGTCAACAGCCTACGACCAGGAATGTCAATTTCAATTATAAACTCATCTACAACCGGGATAAGCAGCTCAGAGCCGTCGGGACGAGTGACGATGAAAAGCACATTTTCCGTCTGGTCATTAATATCTGAGACGCGTCCAAGATTGCCGGCTTCAGAGTCGAATATTTCAAACCCCACCAAATCTTCTGCATAAAAGCCATCTGCATCCTGACTAAGGGACTCGCCTCCGGGCAGTTCGTCAGTAAGGGCAAAAAATTCTTTATTGACCATCTCTCGGGCCTCCTCTTCAGTGTCGATGCCGTCAATTGTCAGCAGCCAAGTCTCACTACTCTTCGGGCGGGAGCCTGTGATGAAAAACGGCACCGGAATTCCATCCATCTCCACAAACAAACACCTTAAGTCGTCAGGCTCCATATCATCGAGAAACATCGTGGCCGATATTTCTCCTTTGATGCCGTGGGGCTTGTTGAACTTTCCTGCCAGAGTGAGCGAGCCGGGGGTAATCATTTCGGGTATATGCGAGGAGCCAGACAAGAATCAGTGTTTTTTCTTTTTCTTCGACACGGGGGGAGCTATAATCTTGAAATCGTGAAGTTTCACATCCTCAGGATTAAGACGGATAAGGCCGTGAGAGAGTTCAGCAAGGTCGGACAGCACACGTGCATCATCGACAGTGTCGCGGTCAAGCGCAACAAGCATCTTCTTCAAATGATTGGCCACAAGCAGACACACCTCATCCTTCTCCGGTCCGTCAGCCATCGACGCAGCCTGATCAATCATCATCTCTATCTGCTTGCCATAGTGGCGATAACGGATATTTTGCCTCGGATAGGGGACCGGATCGGGAGTCGGACTAAAACTGTCGGGATTGGTAATCTCAAAAGGAAAATCCACATCAAGATTGTTTCCGCTCATAATCATCAAGTGGTCCCACAGTTTATGTTTGTAGTCCGGCTGCTCTTTGAGTCGGGGCAGCAATCTGCCCATTGCCTCAACTATTGAGTAAGCGCAACGAGTGCGCTCATCGCGGTCCTCAATGGTGAGGCAATGGTCCACCATCTGCTGGATATTTCTGCCATATTCAGGCAACACTAATTTCTGACGGTGGGTGTTATAAGTGAGCATATATTACATATTCATACCGCCATCAACCTCGATAACTTGGCCTGATACATAGCTCGACATATCAGAGGCGAGGAAGGTGGCAACATTTGCAATATCATCCACTTGGCCGGCACGGCGCAGGGGAATTTTGGCAGCCCAATCAGCGCGCACCTCGTCAGAGAGAGCGGCAGTCATAGCTGTTTCAATAAATCCGGGGGCGATGGCATTGGCACGGATGCCGCGAGAACCAACTTCCTGGGCGATGCTCTTTGCAAGGGCAATCAGTCCGGCCTTTGAAGCGGCATAGTTTGACTGACCGGCATTGCCATGCACTCCCACCACAGATGCCATATTGATGATTGAGCCTGAACGCTGTCTAATCATTATGGGGAGCACAGCGTGGATAAAGTTGAATGCGCTCTTGAGATTGACATTGAGCACCATATCCCATTGAGCCTCTGTCATACGCATCATCAATCCATCCTTAGTAATGCCTGCGTTGTTGACGAGAACGTCAATGTGCCCGAAATCTTCTTTAATTTTAGCCACTACTTCAGCAGTCTGCTCAAAATTAGAGGCATCCGAGCTGTAACCGATGGCTTTTACGCCAAGAGCAGCAAGCTCTTTTTCGGTTGCTTCCATATTTTCGTCGCGACGCAAGTCAGTAAATGCGATATCCGCACCTTCAGCAGCAAATTTCAGAGCTATACCCTTTCCAATGCCGCGAGCAGCGCCGGTGATGAGGGCTACTTTCCCTTCGAGAAGTTTCATAATGTCTGTGTATTATGTTGATAATTCTGTTTAAATAACGTGCAAAGATACAAAAAATCCCGTGCTATTGCAACATCGGGATTATCAAATCGTAAAAATGCGTCGGTCGATAGCCGTCAGCTCATCAATTCCTGCTCGATAGAAGAGACATCTTCCTGAAGTTGCTTCTCAATCGGGAGACGTTCGTCAATAAGACGGCAAGCGTAAATAACTGTTGCGTGAGTGCGTTGCAGACGGGCACCAATAGCTTTTAGCGGCATATTAGTGTGCTTTTTGGCAAGATACATCACCATCTGGCGTGCATCGCTCACTTCGCGCTTACGCGACTTGGCAGGCAGAAGGCTATGATCTATCTTGTAGTAATGACACACTTGCTTGGCTATTGTGTCAAAATTAATGGTGCGCTTGTTAAGCCTTATGGCATTGGAAAGCACTCGTCGAGCCAACTCAACGCTTATCTCTTTATTTAGCACAGTGGCATTGGCCAAAAGCGACACCACTACTCCTTCCAACTCTCGAATGGAGTCAGTGACATTGGCGGCTATATATTGAATCACATCCTCAGGGAGCTCGAGACCGTTACGGCGAGCCTTGCTGCGAAGCACATCAAGCCGCAATTGCATATCGGGTTTCTCCAATTGTGCCGTCATTCCACTCTTGAAGCGTGAGAGCAGACGCTCCTCCATCCCCTCCATATCAGAGGGGCGGCAGTCACTCGACATTATGAGCTGTTTGTTGTTCTGCTTGAGGTGGTTGAAGATGTGGAAGAAAGTGCCTTGAGTCTTTTCCTTCCCAATAAAGTCCTGAATATCGTCTATAATAAGAGTGTCAATGCTCTGATAGAACGATATGAAATCGTTGACCTTGCTGCGTTGCACGGCAGCTGTGAACTGGCTCTCAAACAATCGGGCCGTAATGTATAATACGCGTGAGCGGGGATCGCGTTCCTTGATGCGAATGCCTATGGCCTGAATCAAGTGGGTTTTGCCCACACCGCAAGGCCCAAACACGAACAAGGGATTGAATGTCTGCAAGCGGGGATCGTTGGCAATAGCTTCACCAATCGAGCGCGCCACCTTATTGCTATCGCTGATGCAATAGTTCTCAAATGTATACTCCGGATTAAGCTGAGAGTCAATCTCCTCTACATATCTTTCCTTAAATGGATTGGCCGTAGCGCCTGGAGCAGGCTTTACAGCAGGGCTCGGATGCCCGCTCCCCATATTCACAAATGACTTTGGGTCACCGGCAACAATCGGGAATTCGTAGATTAGCCTGATTCCTTCTCCGAAGACTCTCTTCAGCGAGAGACCAAGCACTCGGATATAGCGTTCTTCAAGCTGCTCCGCGAAGAATTCAGAGGGGCACGAGATTGTGAGCACATTGTCGGCAAAGCGCATAAACGACAACGGGCTGAACCACGAGCTGAATTGTTCGGCAGGAATCGTGTCACGTATGATTGCGAGACACTCATCCCACATTTTTGAGTACTTGTTTTGCATTGTTTTTCGGAGAAAACGCCCCGGCGTTACCGGGGCAATCCGTTTGCAAATTTCCAAAAAAAAAATCAAAAAATCAAATCTTTTTTTTCTTGGTTTTTATCGCAATTTTATAATTGTATTGATTTACAATAGTTTAAAGGTGCTATGTTAATAACTCTGTTTTTTGGAAAAACCAACATCACGTAAAGCCATAGCAATCAGAATGTTAACAGCAAAATCCGGGTAATTCAATCAATTATCGCAACCGCAAAATCTTCGCTTTCCAACAAGTTATTTTTCAGATGATTACAGCTTCATATTTAAGCTTTAGGGCAACCCGGCACTATTTAGAATCATTCTAAATAAGCAAACGTAAACACTCTTCCAGACCGAATGCCGAGAGCTCGCGCTGAAAAAAAGTGCGTCGGGTGGCACCGAGTGCATAATCTACGGTCAAACGGCGTGATTGCCGACGAGGCGATGCCGTATTCTGCCAACTGTCTGGCAAGGAAGCGCTGCAAGTCAATGTGGGGGCGCTGAAAACCGCATCGTCGCACAACATCCTCCTGCGGAAAGAGGCTTGCCACCTCTTCGCCAACCTCGAAACACTCTGAACAAATTGAAGGGCCGAACGCTACCTGAATGTCGCAGTGCGATGCCCCTGCGCCAACCATCGCATCAAAAGTATTGGCAACAATGCCTGATAATGCGCCACGCCATCCGGCATGAGCCACACCGATGACTCCGGCCACAGGATCAGCCATAACCACAGGCACACAGTCAGCAGTATTGACCCCTATTATGATTCTGCGTGAGGTGGTGACTAACGCATCAATGCCATCGTCAAGCAGAGTATCCTTTTCTGTGATAGTGGCTACTCGTGAGGAGTGAGTCTGTCGAGGCATCACTATTGCATCCTCCTCCACTCCTAATTCTGCGGCAAGCTCTTTGCGGCACTTTGAGTAATGGCCCGGCGTGTCTCCCGTATAATGGCACACATTGAAACCGGAATAAGGTGTGGCGTAGTCAATGCCTCGTGTGGTATAGAATGCCTTTATGCCGGATAGAGAGAGAAGCGGATGTATGATGTTTTGCACTTGACAGGATTTATGAGTAACTTTGCGCGGTTTTTTCGCTACAAAGATATGAAATTTTCAGATATCAAGGGACATCTCGCCATGGCCGGCGCCAACTCTATGTGGGGACTGATGGCACCGGTAGCCAAGATGGCAATGGCCGCCGGGACAATCACTCCGCTGTTAATGACCAATTTTCGAATAGCCGGAGCTGCACTGCTGTTTTGGATAGCATCCATCTTCACGCACACCGAAAAGGTCTCTATTCCAGATCTGTTCAGGCTTGCCGGCGCAGCACTGTTGGGTATTCTTTTCAATCAAGGCTGTTATATCTTTGGCGTAGGGTTCACATCGCCCGGAGATGCCTCAATCATCACCACCACAATGCCTCTGTGGGTGATGGTGCTTGCCGCATTGATACTTAAGGAGCCTATCACGCTGAAAAAAGTGGGCGGTATTATGATGGGCGGAACCGGAGCCTTGCTCCTTGTGCTTGGCGGCACAGCAAGCGGAGTGAAAGGGGATAATCCTATGTTGGGCAATCTGCTTGTGCTCACCGCACAACTCTGCTACGCTCTTTATCTGACTTTCTACCGTAATTTTATCCGCAAATACTCAGTGGTGACACTGATGAAATGGATGTTTACGTTTGCCGCACTTATCCTTGTGCCTGTATCGTTGCCACAGACCATTCAGACAGACTGGGCGTCGCTCAACCGTGGCGAACTGTTGGGAGCGGCTTATGTTGTGGTTGGAGCCACCTTCATAGCCTACATTTTGATAATGATAGGGCAGAAAGCCCTGCGCCCTACCCTCGTCGGAATGTATAATTATGTTCAGCCCATTGTGGCCACCATCACCGGCATTTGCCTTGGCCTGGATCGGCTCACACCAGTCAAGATTGGAGCCGTGGCACTGATATTCTGCGGCGTATGGCTGGTGACTATAAGCAAAGCTCGCCAACCAAAATCGGCAGAATCAACCGAAAAGGCGTGAATACTCTTGCTCGAAATTAGGCGTAAAAATCCCGCGGCCCATAGATGATGCTATCTCGTGACGAGACCAGAATCTGCCGCCGGCAGTCTCCTCTGACGGATAAATCACTTCGTCCCACGTGGCGCGAAAGGAATGGACCAACTCTCGTTCGCAATCTGACTCAAAGACATACCTATCAAGGGCCTCTGCATCAAAGCCAATGATACCCAACTCCTCTCGTGCCTCACGGCATAAAGCCTCGATTATTGTTTCGCCGGGGTCAACGTGCCCGCCAACGGCAGTGTCCCACTTGCCGGGCTGAATATCTTTCCACTGTGGGCGCTGTTGGAGATACAGCCGGCCGGAGCTGTCAAAGATGTGAAGGTGAACCACAGGATGGAGAGGCTTGCCCACCCCCGAATGACACTCACCTCGAGTGGCTGTCCCAATTACCGTCCCATCAGGCGTGACCACAGGGAGAAGTTCAAGCGAATTATCCGAAGTCATACTGACTATTCAAAGATGTGTTTGAACTTGCTGAATATTCTGGTTTTAGTAGATTCGTCGGGAGTAAAGCGTGGGTTAGAGGAGAGCGATGAGATGACGCGACGGTCTTCGTCTGAAATCTGCTCCGGAATATAGACCATAATATTTATGAGCTCATCGCCTCGTCCGGAATTGTCAGTGGATGGGAGGCCTTTGCCGCGCAATCGGAGCACCTTGCCGGGCTGAGTTCCAGCCGGGATATTCAGTCGGGCACGGCCTGTGATGGTTGGCACCTCAATCTGTCCTCCAAGAATTGCTGTCGGGATGTCGAGCATCAGATTGTAGATAACGTCCTGACCATCGCGAATGAGCTGTGGGTCTTTAATCTCTTCAATTACAATGAGAAGATCGCCGTTGACACCCCCGTTTGGGGCCGCATTGCCGCGACCGCGCAGAGTGAGCACTTGTCCGTCTTGCACTCCGGCAGGAATAGAGAAAGACACGGTTTCTTCTCGCCGTTCCACGCCCTTTCCGCCACAGAACGTACAGTTTTCTGTGATGATTTTCCCGTTACCATGACATTGCGGGCACTCGACAGCCGACTGAGTGAGCCCGAACAGCGACTGATGCTGGCGCAATACTGTGCCGGAACCGCCACAAGTGGGGCATGTATTGAAGGCTTTGCCATCCTTAGCTCCGGTGCCATCACAATGGCTACATTTGACTAAGGTGGGCACCTTTACTGTCTTAGAAACTCCTTCGGATATCTCCTTGAGTGATAGTTTAATCTTGATTCTCAGATCGGTGCCCCGACGTTGGCGTCGGCGCGAACGTCCTCCGGCACTCTCAAAGCCACCCATATTCCCGAAAGCTCCTCCGAAAATGTCGCCGAACTGCGAGAATATATCCTCCATAGTAAATCCGCCGGCATGGAATCCCCCGCCACCGGGAAATCCTTGCTGTCCCATATTATGGCCAAACCTGTCATAGCGAGCTCGCTTATCGGGATTGGAGAGGACGTCGTAAGCCTCGGCAGCCTCTTTGAATTTTTCTTCCGCCTCCTTGTTGCCAGGGTTTTTATCGGGGTGATATTTTAAGGCTTTCTTTCTGTAAGCGCTTTTGATGGTTTGCTCGTCGGCGTTTTTATCTACTCCAAGCACTTCATAATAATCTCTCTTGGCTGCCATTATATAATTGCTTTCTTAGAACAGTTAAAATTTTATTGTCCCACTACTACTTTGGCGTGGCGGAGCACCTTGTCGTTGATGGTGTAACCCTTGGTGGGGGTGTCAATCACAATTCCCTTTTTATCTTCCTGATCGCCCACGGGCACCATAGCTATGGCTTCGTGCAGCTCGGAATCAAAAGGCTTACCGGTGGATTCAATAGGTTTCACGCCATTCTGGGCGAGATATTTGATGAATTTCTGATATATCAGTTCCATTCCTTTGACCACATCATCGGCATCTCCTGCTTTGGTGACTGCCTCAATTCCGCGTTCAAAGTCGTCAACAATGGGAAGCAATCCTTTGAGCACACCCTCGGCGGCATTTTTGATGATGTCGCTCTTCTCTCGCATAGTGCGTTTGCGGAAATTGTCGAACTCTGCCATAAGAAAGAGGTACTCTTGCTTATGCTTCTCAACCTCAGCACCTGTCATTTCCAGCTGCTGTTTGAGCGCATCCACCTCTGAAAGTTCTTCGGTGTCCGCTGACTCTTGCACATCCTGAGTCTGGTCTACATTTTCCATCTCCTCATTGCAAGTGGGGCAGTGAGTGTTATTGTGTGATTCTTGTGTCATATCTGAGTATTATTTATTATGTATATGCAAAAATAGCGCCATATTCTTGAATGGGCATACATAAATAACAATTTAGTCGAGTTTACGTTCAGAAAAGCACACAAGTGTCAAAGTTTCGCAACAAAGACAGTACATCCGGGGAATCGCCGTGTCATAGCTTCTGACAAAATGTCAGTCTCAAATAACCCGAATAGCGCCGAGCCTGAGCCTGACATAGCTGCATACGATGCGCCCGCATCAAGAAGTGTCTGCTTGACATCGGCCAACATTGGATGTATTGGGAACACCGATGCCTCAAAGGCATTGACAAGCCGACCCTGCCACTCACCGACAGGGAGGGAGAGAATCTCCGGAATATGGATGGCGGGCTCTGCCGGGGTGACGCGCGAATAGGCTTGCGCCGTTGGGACGGAAACCGGCGGCTTCACAATAGCTATAGTCAAGCCTGAAAGGTTGATATCAATCGAGGTGAGGTCAGTGCCGGTGCCCGTGGCAAACACCGGTTGGTTTCTGACAAAGAGCGGGCAGTCTGCTCCAAGGCCTGCGGCTATAGCCTCCAATTCCCCTTCGTCAGCGCCTATCTTGAAGAGAGAATTGAGAGCTGTCAGCGTAAACGCCGCATCGGCCGACCCGCCACCTAATCCGGCACCGTCAGGAATAATCTTGCGCAGATAGATGTCAACTGCAGGGAGGCCATAACGTTCTTGCATAGCCCGATAAGCCTTCATTACAAGATTCTTCTCCGGCGGACAGTCCACCTTGCGTCCGCTGACTGTTAATGTGGTGTCGGGGCCGGCTGCCGGGACTATCTCAAGGATATCGCACCAAGGCACAGGCAGCATAGCGGTCTCGATATCGTGGTAGCCATCCGGACGACGGCGCAGGATATCGAGACCGAGATTAATTTTAGCGTTGGGGAAAACTATCATTGTTGATTCTCGTTATTATTCTCTTGCAAGTATCAGAGCGGCGCGCGGAGCGGCTGAGAGTTTGCCTCCTTTTGAGAAACCGAGCCCATCGGCATTAATGCGCCCGTCCTCTGCAATTATGATCCAGTTGCCTTTGGGTATCTTTATTTCGCGAGGCTCGCCTGACCCGTTGAATATCAGCTTGATTTCTTTCCAGCTGTCGCCGTTAGCATTATCAATAAGCGAATATGAGATCAGTCCGGGCTCGGTTTTATCAAACTTTAAATGGCGAGCCACCTGCTCCGATGTTGTCATTCTGAAGGCAGGATGCTCTTTGCGCAGTTTGATGAGTTGTCGGTAATAGTCATTCTGCTCGGCGTTAGTGTGTTTCAGAGTCCAATCGATGGCATTAATTGAGTCGGGTGACTTGTATGAGTTGTGGACACCCTTCTTATCGCGAAATATTTCTTCGCCGGCAAAGATAAAAGGAGTTCCCTGCGATGTCAACACAATCGTCTGCGCCAAACGAGCCACACGTTGACGTTCGGCGTCAGTGGCATCGGGCATTGATTTACGCAGTTTGTCGGTAAGCATCAAATCGTCGTGGCACGACACATAGTTTATTATCTGTGTCGGAGCTGCAGCATAGGGGAATAGAGAGTTGTTCCCCTTGGAATAGTCAACTTGTGGATGGTCGGTAGCGGCAACAATGCCTATTTTGACCGTCTCTTCCAATCCTGTCTTGCCTGATGCAAAGCCGCGGTCTGCCGCATCTGAATAATGGCCTTTGACGGCATCGCGAAGATCGTCGCTGAACACTGCCACGTCAGGCATCTTTGCCACATTTTCTTTCAGAGCTCGCTCGGCCTCCGGCAGTGGTGAGTCGCCGGCGGTCCACCCCTCGCCATAGATGATGATATCGGGATTAATCTTTTTGAGTGCGGCGGCCACTTGATTCATTGTCTCAATATCGTGAATTGCCATAAGGTCAAACCGGAATCCGTCGATATGATATTCCTTGGCCCAATATTTCACGGAATTAATAATAAAATTTCGCATTTGGCTACGCTCAGAGGCAGTTTCGTTGCCACATCCTGATGCATCAGAGTAGCTGCCGTCAGGATTGTGTCGGTAGTAATATCCCGGAGCCGTGAGCGAGAAGTTGGAGTCGTCATTGTCAGCCGTGTGATTGTAGACAACATCCATAATCACTCCTATGCCGTTGTCGTGAAGTGATTTTATCATCTCCTTCATTTCCAATATGCGAGTGGCAGGATCGGAGGGGTTGGTTGAATATGACCCCTCAGGGACGTTGTAGTTGAACGGATCATACCCCCAATTGTATTGATTGGAGGGGAGGTTGGTCTCGTCGACTGAATTATAGTCATAGGACGGGAGGATGTGGACGTGAGTCACTCCTAACTCCTTGAGATGGTCAATGCCGGTGTGGTCACCGTCAGGATTAGTAGTCGACGATTCGGTGAGCGCCAGGAATTTTCCCTTGTTGGCAATGCCTGATGAGGGGTGGACGGAGAAATCACGATGGTGCATCTCATAGATGACAGCATCGTTGATATGCTTTAATGCCGGACCTTTGTCGGCTGCCCATCCCTTGGGATTGGTTGTCAGAAAGTCAATTATTGCCGCTCTTTCGCCATTAGCTCCCACAGCTTTGGCCCACACACCCGGCGTTTCTTTAAGCCAACGGCCCTGATGCTTGATTGAAAAGGTGTAATACCTGCCGTAAAGCTGTTCCGGCACGGAGGCGCACCAAGTGCCTTGAGCCGCAGGTGTCATCGCAATAGTGTCGATGGCAGCCGTATGAAGACCGGAGGGATAAATGATGACGCGGGCTGCTTGTGCCTCGGGCGACCATAGACGCCAATGTGTGCCCTGAGTGTCGACGGAGAGCTCAAGGTCTTCGCCTGAATAGGATGGACACGATAGATATTTATCGTCAAAATTTTGTGCCATAGCAGTGAAGCATACTGCAAAAGATGTGATTATTGTCTGAACTTTCATAATCAGTAGTTATAGTGGAAAGAAATTAGTGTATCGGCAGTTAATATATGTGTAAGTCCGACCTATAGTGTTCAGAGCATCAGTTGATAATCAGTCACGTCAAGCCAACGGCCAAACTTGAATCCCACATCCTTGAAGTCAGAGACTTGTTTGAATCCAAGGCGGGTGTGGAATTCACGGCTGGAGACGTTGGAGGCTGTGATGCAAGCTATAAGCGACCGATATCCGCAAATTTTGCACTCCTCAATGAGTCGTTGCATCAATAGAGTGCCAACACCCTGTCCGGAGTAGTTGCGCCTAAGATAGACTGTGGTTTCCAATGTCTGACCATATGCTGCCCTCTCCTTCCAAGGATGGGCATAGCAATAGCCGACGATATTCCCCTCGGGGACTACGGCGGCAAAACAGGGGAAACGGGCTGTTATCTCCGTTAGGCGAGCCTCCATTTCATCGACCGTAGGAGGAACTGTCTCAAACGACACTGCTGTATCGCTGACGTAGTAGCTGTAAATCTCGGCTATCTGTGCAGCATCGGCCTGAGGGTCAACCGGACGAATAGTAATCATATTTTCATTCAGCCTGCGGCATCTGAAATGATGCCATCGCAGCATCAACGGCATCAATCAAGTCATTGCCCATTTTGTCGCGTGACACTATTATACCCTCGGGATTGATAAGCATTATGCACGGGATGCCGGATATGCCATAGATATCGGTGGGAATGGTTTGCGCATTGATGATGTTGTCCCATTCTATCCCGTGACTTTGTATGGCAGCGAGGGTGTTGGCCGGTTCGTCCCACACGGCTACTCCTACCACGTTAAGACCTTTCCCTCTATACTTATTGTAAAGTTCTTTAATTACTTTTGACTGTCGGATGCACGGCCCGCACCAGCTCGCCCAATAATCTACCAGCGTGTATTCTCCAGGCTTTACAAAGTCTGATAACTGCTGTGTTTTCCCTTCGTATGTCACTGAAAAGTCTGTGTAATGAGCGCCCTCTCCGGTAGCAGCCTTGCGTCGGGCGGCTTCAAGGAGTGATTGCACACGTGCCGATGCTCCTAACGTCGGAGTGGCCTTGATGGCAGTTTCAAGTTCGGGAAGAGTCATTTCGTATGCCTCCTGAAGAAACCAATAGAGCTCAAGAGGAGTGCCTGCGTTTTGAGCCCTCATCTGCCCTGGAAGTGCGTCAGCAGCCTTGGCTA